>JBNKQT010000273.1:0-4703 GCA_050297115.1 Ensifer sp.
CCCTCTCCGCCTTCAAAGGTCACAAACAATCCGGACGTACCAAACAATACAAAACCCCGTTGTTAAATGCGACGTGATGCACAACCGCAAAACGCATTCCAAACTATCTTTTAACCCAATTGAACCGCAGCGTAAAATTCAACGTCTACGACAAACAGAGCGAATATCACTATATCCAAAAGAAAAGCATTTCTATGAGCGCATCAAACGCGCGGGACTTCAAATCCCCCGGCTCAACATCAGCCTCTGCGTAAAGCGGCGTTTCGTTCACCAGAAAGTCGCCTTTGTAAAGCCGAAGAGAGGCAACCTTGTCACCCTTCCTAACCGGGGCGGCAAGCGGCCAATCATAAGCAACGCGGCCAGTCACCCGTTCGGGGTCTATCTTTTCTTCATAGATCGATACAGGCTCGTGCGCAGAAACGGAAACATTGGATTGCAGGCCGCCATAGACCGAAACGCTGGCAATCACCTCACCAGCCTTGAATACGCTTCTGCGCTCGAAGTTTTCAAGCCCCCATTCCAGCGCAGCCGCCGCCTGATTCTTACGATCATCCTTTGTCTCCAGACCGCTCATTCCCAGATAGAGACGAACACCATTCCGCTCAACCGTCGAGACAATCGCGTAACCGGATTCTTCAGTGTAACCGGTTTTCATCCCGTCCACGCCGTCAACATATCCAAGCAGAGGATTGCGATTGAATTGGCGGATATCGTTCCAGGTAAATTCTGGTATCGCATAATAGGAGAAGTATTCAGGGTATGTATCGTGAATATGTCTTGAAAGCAGCGTTAGTTCGCGAATCGTAACACTATTTTGGGGGTGCGGAAGACCATTCGAATTACCGAAAACCAGGTGGTCAAAGCCCAACTCTTTCGCCCGCGCCGTCAACAACTTGGCAAATTCATCCTCAGAACCGGCAATTCCCTCTGCCAGAACGATGCAACCGTCATTAGCCGACTGCACAATAACACCCTTCAACAGGTCTTCTACACGAATCTCGGATTTGAGCGCGGCAAACATGGTTGAAGTGCGCGAAAGCGCGCCGCCCGTACGCCATGCATATTCTGAAACGGGAAACGTGGTGTCCAGCGACAACTCCCCTGTTTTCAGCAGGTGAAACACATACTCGGCGGTCATTAGCTTCGCCAGTGAGGCCGGAGGTATCGGCTTGTCGGCATCTTGAACGAAAAGCACCGTCCCCGTTTTGGCTTCAAAGAGGAATGCCTGTCCGGCCTTGGTTTTGAGCGGCTCAACAGCCGCCGCCGAACCTGCAGATGCAACACAGACAACAAACACCATCAGCCGCAAAACGATGCGAACCGGCACCACTACAGACACTTCAAGCTCCCGACCTGACTAAACTAACGGCCATTTAGCCGTTCGTAAGACTTGCGTATAGCCTCGGGTGTCAAAGTTCTTTTGTCAACGAGAATTGCGTCAAAACGCTTTGACACAGCTGGCCTCATACGCTCCATCACAAAGCCGCTGACCAGAGAAGACGCAGCGGCCATTTGGACAAAGCCGGGTCGCTCCAGCGGCACAGGCCCAAACTCAGGCAAGGGCAAAAACTCCCCAATAGACTCAAACGCCGCCGGTGCTGTTGAAGGTTCCACAAGTGCATTTGCCTGAACATAAATATTCCCAGCGGGTTCCTGCTTGGCCGGCTGAGCCGAAGCAAGCATAACGCCGCTCACACCGGTATCGGAACCACTGCGGCCATTTTCGCGATAGGAGGCCACAAGGTACTGCTCATCCCGCCCATCCATGCGCGCCGGTCCCACATACTGAACACGCACCTTGGCGACACCGGCCGAATGCGAACCAAGCATTTCGGCTGCCCGACTGGACAGATCGATAATCCGCCCCCGTTCAAAGGGACCACGATCATTCACGCGGACAATCACCGAACTACCATTCTTCAGGTTGGTAACGCGGGCATAGCTGGGTAGCGGCATTGTAGGATGCGCTGCCGATAACGCATGCTGGTTATACACCTCGCCATTTGCCGTCAGGCGCCCATGAAAAGCGGAGCCATACCACGAGGCATAACCCACCTTGTCATAGTCCTCATCCACTTTGGGATAAAACCAATTGCCCTTAACCTTGTAAGGTTTGCCCACAACACGCCGCCCGCCGCCCTTTGGAATCCTCTTGCCATTGGCCACACGCGGACTAGCTGAAACACCATAGGCTTTTTCAGAAAAATACTCTTTGGAACGGGATTTTGAACCCTTGCCGGACGTCGTGCTGCAAGCAGCAACACTCATCAATACAATCGCAAGCGCGCCCAAACGCAATCCGCTTACCAAATGGCCCTTTGCCATAGCCCCGTCCTAAATACGCAATACTCACCCGATGAGGGCAAAAACACAGCCGCTCTGTCCAACGGCATAACACCCGACGTCCAGATTTCTCAATTTGGTACAACGGGGCAGAAACATGGCCAAAATGCGCCGCCACACCCTGTGCAGCAAGGCATTTTCACAACTATGGTTTACGAAAGGTATATAGTCGACCTGGTTCAAACTGGCGCTAAATCACCCGCCTGCCACCAGGCCATTGTCTCATCATAGAACCCAGCGAACCGGTTTTCGGCAATCGCGGCCCGAATTCCTTGCATAAGCTCTTGATAATACGCCAGGTTATGCCAGGAAAGCAGCATTCCACCCAATGCTTCATTCGAGCGGATCAAATGATGCAGATATGCACGCGAATAATCGCGGCTCGCCGGGCAGCTGGATTCTTCATCCAGCGGGCGCAGATCTTCGGCATGCCGCGCATTTCGCACATTCACTTTGCCCCGCCGCGTAAACGCCAATCCATGTCGGCCTGAACGGGTCGGCATTACGCAGTCAAACATATCGACACCGCGTGCCACCGATTTCAAAATATCCTCCGGCGTACCAACACCCATCAGATAGCGCGGCTTCTCACTTGGTAGCACCGGAAGCGTGGTGTCCAGCATGTCCAGCATCACTTCCTGCGGTTCCCCCACAGCAAGGCCGCCAATCGCGTAGCCCTTCAGATCCAGTGCCTTCAATGCTTCAGCCGAACGAACGCGCAATTCAGGAATATCGCCACCCTGCACAATCCCGAACATGGCCTTGCCCGGTTGGTCGCCAAAGGCAACCTTGCAGCGCTCCGCCCAGCGAACTGACATCTCCATTGCGCGCTCAATTTCACTTGGCGCTGCTGGCAGCCGCACGCATTCATCCAGTTGCATCTGAATGTCGGAATCAAGAAGCCCTTGAATTTCAATCGATCTTTCCGGCGACATATGATGCAGGCTGCCATCAACATGACTTTTGAATGTCACACCCTCTTCATTGATTTTCCGCAATGCCGACAGGGACATAACCTGAAATCCGCCACTATCTGTCAGGATCGGATGAGGCCAGCGAATAAGGTTATGAAGGCCGCCAAGACGCGCAACACGCTCTGCACCTGGTCGCAGCATCAAATGGTAAGTGTTGCCCAGAATAATATCCGCGCCAAGATCCCGCACCTGGTCCAGATACATGGCTTTGACCGTGCCCACAGTGCCAACCGGCATAAAGGCTGGAGTGCGAATCTCCCCGCGTGGCATGGAGATAAGTCCAAGACGGGCCTTGCCATCGGTATTCTTCAATTCAAACTGAAACTTGTCGGTCATTTGTCATTCCTGAACAATAGGCTGGAATCACCATAGGAATAGAAGCGATATCCACTTTTGATCGCATGCGTATAAGCAGCACGCATTGTCTCCAGGCCAGCGAAGGCAGAAACCAGCATGAACAGCGTCGAACGCGGCAGGTGAAAATTTGTCATCAAGACATCAACCGCCTTGAAGCGATAACCCGGCGTAATAAAAATGTCCGTAGCGCCAGCCCATGCCGAAAACACGCCATCACCCGAAACCGCACTTTCCAGAAGCCGTAACGACGTGGTGCCAACAGAGGCAATACGACCGCCACTTTCCCGAACCCGGTTCAATGCAGCCGCAGTCTCAGCGCTCACCACACCACTTTCGAAATGCATTTTGTGATCTTCAGTCTTTTCCGCCTTTACCGGAAGAAAGGTTCCCGCGCCCACATGCAATGTCACGAAGTGCCGCTCAATGCCCCGCGCCTCCAGCGCTTCCATCAATGCGGGTGTAAAATGCAAGCCGGCTGTTGGTGCAGCAACAGCCCCATCTTCCCTGGCATATATCGTCTGATAATCCGCTCGATCCCGCTCATCTTCCGCCCGCTTTGCTGCAATGTAAGGCGGCAAGGGGATATGACCGGCGGCAAAAATAGCTTCATCCAATGCGGGCCCAGAAAAGTCAAATTTCAGAGTGATTTCAGCATCTTCACGAATTTCAACTGTGGCATCTAAAACATCCGATAGGCATACATTCCCATCATAGCCAAAACTTATGCGGTCGCCTGTTTTCAAACGCTTTGCAGGCCGTGCAAAGGCTTTCCAGCGCGCACCGTCGAGCCGCATATGAAGGGTCACCGAAACACGTGCGCCCTCCCCGCCCTCACGAAAACGCATGCCTTCCAGCTGCGCCGGGATTACCTTTGTATCATTGAAAACAAGAGCATCACCCGGCTGCAGCAAATCAGGCAGAGACGACACTCCGTCATCAGTCAGAAGCGCCTCACCTTCAGGTCGAACAACAAGCATGCGCGCGCTATCACGCGGGTTCGCCGGGCGAAGCGCTATATTCTCTTCAGGC
>JBNKQT010000274.1:0-5409 GCA_050297115.1 Ensifer sp.
TTGGTTTCGTTGGCATCCGAGCCGGACAGGCCGAAATACACACGGCTCATGCCCTTGGGCGCCCGGTCGATGATCATCTTGGCAAGCGTGACGGAGGCTTCCGTGCCATGACCGACATAGGAATGGTAATAGGCCAGCTCCCGCGCCTGCGCCGCGATGGCGCACCGGAGGAAGGCACAATCGGCAATCCCTGCTTCGCAATCACAATCGAAAAAAGCCGCAACCCTGCCCCTGTTCAAGTCCTCCTGGAGTGGAACGCCCATGAACGTCAGTTTTCCCTCGCCTACACAGAAAAACCTGCTGCGGCAGAGCAACCAGCGTATTCTCGCCCTCCTCTTTCCGCATCTGCCGAGCGACCGCCTGGCGCGCAAGCGGTGGGGTCCGTCGTGGCGTTTGACCGGGCGTCCTGATCACCCGCCGATTGCCTTTTCTGCACGGGTACAAAATGCCATGCGCCTTTGCGCCATGGATGAAGCCGCCGAAGCCGCAGGCCTGAAGCTCGGTCAAGGTGTAACAGAAGCCCGCGCTTGCATTCCAGACACAGAGATTATTGAGGCCTCACCCAATGCCGACCGTACATTCCTGAACGGCATAGCCGACTGGTGCGGCCGCTACACGCCTCTCGTTGCCATCCATGGCGACAATGGACTCTTTCTCGACATCACCGGCTGCGCCCATCTTTTTGGCGGCGAACACGCCATGCTGGATGATATTCTCTCACGCCTCCTCCACATGGGGCTCGACACCCGCGGTTCCATCACCTCCACCCCGGGCCTCTCCTATGCACTGACCTTCAGCGGCCAGAAAGCCATCATCGAAACCGGTCAGGAGGTAGAAGCCCTCGCCCCCTTGCCCCTTGTCGCGCTCCGCCTTGAAGAGCAAACGCTCGCAGCGCTTTCACGCTCCGGCCTCAAACTCGCAGGCCATATCATCAACGCGCCCCGCGCCCCGCTGGCCCGCCGTTTTGGCAGTCACCTGTTAAGACGGTTGGATCAGACCCTGGGCGCGGAGGATGAAACCATATCACCGCGCCTGCCCGTCGCCCGCTTCTCCGCCGAACGCCAGATCCCCGAACCCATTACCGGCCAAGACGATATTCTTGGCATCACTCACCAACTCGCCGCAACGCTGGAAAAGAGTTTTGATGCCCACGGCCTCGGCGGCCAGAAATTCGAACTCGCCCTTTTCCGCGTTGACGGTCATGTGGCCCGTCTGCAAGTCAGAAGTGCCGAACCGATCAAAGACTCTGCCCGCATTTCCAGCCTCTTCTGCGAACGCCTCACCGCCGTCCACGATGATCTTGAAGCTGGCTTCGGCTATGAAATGATCCGCCTTTCAGCGGGCACCACCGCCCCCTTCAATGCTCGCCAGCGCGACTTTACAAATCACGGCAAGCCGGACCTGCCCATTGCCGATTTCGCCGCCCGCGTGGAAGCCCGCCTCGGTGAGGATCGCATCTATGTTCTGGTCCAGCACGAAAGCCACATCCCCGAGCGCGCTTCCCGCCTTACCCCCTTTTCAGGCATCACCGA
Organism: Ensifer sp.; assembly: GCA_050297115.1. Taxonomy (GTDB): domain Bacteria; phylum Pseudomonadota; class Alphaproteobacteria; order Rhizobiales; family Rhizobiaceae; genus Ensifer_A. The sequence goes on from JBNKQT010000274.1 coordinate 1,533, forward strand.
CAACGCTCCCATCCCCACCCCATCCCTCATCCGCCCGGTGCGCCTTTTCAAATATCCAGAACCGGTTGAAGCCATGGCCGGTGTTCCCGAAGGCCCGCCGATCACCTTCCGCTGGCGCCGCGCCCAGCACCGTGTCCGCCGCGCAGAAGGCCCGGAGCGCATTGAAGCTGAGTGGTGGATTGATGGCGAAGATGCCCACCCTCGCGACTATTTCCGCATTGAGGATGAAAAGGGCCACCGCTTCTGGCTCTTCCGTGAAGGCCTTTATGGCCGCACACCGTGCCCGCCGCGTTGGTTCATGCATGGGGTCTTTGCCTGATGTCCACCTATGCCGAAATCGGATCCCGCAGCAATTTCTCGTTCCTGGAGGGCGCCTCCCACCCCGAAGAAATGGTTGCGGCGGCCAAAGAACTCGGCCTCACCGCTTTGGGTCTTGCCGACCGCAACACCGTGGCCGGTGTCGTACGTGCCCATCAAGCCGCCAAGCAGGCTGGCCTCAAGTTCCATCCCGGTAGCCGCCTCATCTTCACCGACAGTACCCCGGATATCCTCGCCTATCCCGTCAACCGCAAAGGCTGGGGCAAACTCTGCCGCCTCTTGAGCCAAGGCAACCTGCGTGCCGAAAAAGGCACTTGCGAGCTCTACGAAGCAGACCTCGTGGAATGGGCCGATGATATGCTCTTCGTCATATTACCCCCAACTGACCAGGACAACCAAGCGCTTGAAGCGTTCATCACCCGCTTCAAAACCCGCTGCCAAAATCACCTTTATGTCGGCCTCTCACCGCGTTACGATGGCAACGATCATATCAATTTCGGCTGGCTTGCCGCCGTCAGCCAAAAGCTCAAAATCCCCCTCATAGCCACTAATGAACCGCTCTATCACCGGACAGACCGCCGCCCGTTAAGCGACATTGTTGCCTCCATCCGCCACCACGTCACCGTCGCCAATGCAGGCCTCCTGCTCGCTGCCAATGCCGAGCGACATTTAAAAGGCATGGAGGATATAACCCGCATTTTCCGCGAGCATCCTGAGGCGCTCGAAACGATCTCAACCTTCCTCAAGCATCTCACATTCTCGCTGGACGAACTGCAATACCAATACCCCGATGAAAGCAAAGATGGCGAAACGCCCACCGAGACCCTCAAACGTCTGACCTATGCAGGTGCCGCCTGGCGTTATCCGGACGGCATTCCGGAAAAAATATCGAAACAGATTGTCCACGAGCTGACACTGATCAAGCGGCTGAAATACGAACCCTATTTCCTCACCGTCCACCACATCATGGAATATGCGCGATCGAAGGAAATACTTTGCCAGGGCCGCGGCTCTGCAGCCAATTCCACTGTCTGTTTCTGTCTGCGCATTACCGAGGTCGACCCCACATGGACCGAGTTGCTTTTTGAACGCTTTGTCTCGCCGGACCGAGATGAGCCGCCCGATATCGATGTCGATTTTGAGCATGAACGCCGCGAAGAAGTCATCCAGTATATCTACGACCATTACGGCCATGACCGCGCAGGCCTGGCTGCCGCCGTCACCACCTATCGTGCCCGCTCCGCTGGTCGCGAAACCGCCAAAGCCATGGGCCTGTCCGAGGATGTGCAGTCAAGTATGTCCGCATCCATATGGGGCTGGTCCTCTTCCTCACTCACGGAGAAGGAAGCCCGTGCTGCCGGTCTCGATATGGCCGACCCGACCACACGCATGGTGCTTGATAACGCCTCCACGCTTATGGGCTTTCCCCGCCACCTCACCCAGCATTCCGGCGGCTTCGTGATTACGCACGACCGGCTCGATGAGATCGTCCCCATCATGCCAACCGCCATGGAAGGCCGCACAATGGTGGAATGGGACAAGGATGATCTCGATTCCCTCAAGATCCTAAAAATCGACGTCCTTGCCCTTGGCATGCTCACAGCCATCGCCAAGTCTTTCGCTCTGATCGCCGACCACTACGACCGACCCTTAAGCACCCCAACCATCCCGAACCACCAAAAATATGTCTACGACATGATCAGCCGCGCCGACACAATTGGTGTTTTTCAGGTGGAAAGCCGTGCACAAATGAGCATGCTGCCCCGTCTCAAACCAAGAGAATTCTACGATCTCGTCATCGAAGTCGCCATCGTGCGCCCCGGCCCAATCCAGGGCGGCATGGTGCATCCCTACCTGAAGCGTCGGCAAGGCCTGGAGCCGGAAACCTACCCCAAACCCGAACTTGAAACTGTGCTCAAACGCACCAAGGGTGTACCTCTCTTTCAAGAACAAGCCATGCAAATCGCTATTGTCGCCGCAGGTTTTTCGCCTGCCAAAGCCGACAAATTACGCCGAGCCATGGCCACCTTCCGCCGCACCGGCACGATCGGCAATTTCCGAACTGATTTCATCATCGGCATGGTCAGCCGGGGCTACGAGCAGGACTTTGCCGAACGTTGTTTCAAACAAATCGAGGGTTTTGGCGATTACGGCTTCCCTGAGAGCCACGCTGCATCTTTTGCCCTTCTCGTCTACGTCTCTGCATGGCTAAAAGCCGTTTATCCAGACGTCTTCTGCGTTGCCCTTTTGAACTCTCAACCCATGGGCTTCTACGCACCGAACCAACTCGTGCGCGATGCACGCGAGCATGGCGTAGAAATGCGCGCACCTGATATCAACCACTCCCTCTGGGATTCAACGCTGGAAAAAGACACCTTCAACCCTGCCCGCATTCATGCCCGCCATCGCGAAATGGCTGGCACCATTGCCACCAGGCATGCTGTTCGCCTCGGCTTTCATCAGGTCAAGGGGTTGAAGGAAGACGACATGAACCGCCTCACAGAAATGCGTGGTAAAGGTTACAAATCGGTGCGCGAGCTCTGGCTGCGCTCCGGCCTCACTCGCTCAGTCATAGAGCGCCTTGCTGATGGCGATTGTTTCCGCTCCATTGGACTCGACAGGCGCAAGGCCCTTTGGGAGGCCCGCGCACTTGATCAAAAATCTGCAGCAGAAGCCATGCCACTTTTTGAAGCCGTCCATAAAAACCTCAATGACATGCCTGACTTCCAGCCCGAACCTGAAATTCAGCTACCAACCATGCCGGACGGCGAACACGTACTTCAGGATTACCGCTATCTGTCGCTCTCCTTGAAGGCCCATCCGGTTTCTTTTCTACGTCGCGATTTCAATAGCATTGGCATCAGTCCCTCCCGCGACCTTACTAAAATGCGCAATGGTCAACGTCTTACCGTCGCGGGCCTTGTGCTGGTACGCCAACGCCCAGGCACAGCCAAAGGCGTTATCTTCATGACCCTGGAAGACGAAACCGGCATCGTCAATGTCATCGTCTGGGCCAAGATATTTGAAAAGTACCGCGCGGAAGTCATGGGGGCCCGGTTGGTGCGCATTCGCGGCAAGCTGCAAAGCGCCCATGGTGTCATCCATGTCATCGCCGAACATATCGAAAATATATCCCCTGCGCTTTCTCGCCTGGAGGAAAAAGCCACACACACAGCCGGAGCCTTCAGCGCCGCCCAAAGAGGCCAAACACATGCAGGTTCAGCCAGCGTCATGCCAAAGGGAAGAAATTTTCATTGAGCCCCAACCTTGTACTTGATCCAACTTTGTGGTTGACCTTTGCAGGAACTCAATCGATTGAATGCCGGAGAAGCCCATGGCTGGCGAACGCGCCCTCATCGTTATCGACGTCCAAAACGACTTTTGCCCCGGCGGCGCCCTTGCCGTGTCAGGCGGCGATGAAATTCTTCCCGCCGTCAATGGGCTCATTGCAGATTTCGAACATGTCATCCTCACTCAGGATTGGCACCCCGTTGGCCATTCCAGCTTTGCCTCATCGCATGCAGGCAAGAACCCGTTTGAAATGATCGAAATGCCCTAT
>JBNKQT010000275.1:0-7208 GCA_050297115.1 Ensifer sp.
ATCATCCTTGATGTTGGCTCTCCAGATATCGAGCCAGGTCTCGGCCTTTTCCGGATCAGAGAATTCGGCCCTGAAGACTGCCTTGTCGTCTTGCAATGCGACCTCGCAAAGCGCACGGAAGGTTCGTGTGAAATCGGCTTGGCCTTCTTCCATCGTGGTCAAAAGAGGCTGTATTAATTCGAGGTCGCTGCCTTTTTCCTGATGCAGGCCAAGTTTGGCGCGCATGACGCGCATCCACTCCGTCTGGAATATCTCACCATAGTCGGTAACGATCTTGTTGGCGATTTCGATGGCCTTCTGTTGATCATCGTCGATGAGCGGCAAGAGGGATTCAGCAAAGCGGGCGAGGTTCCATTGGCCGATGGCTGGCTGGTTAGCATAGGCGTAGCGCCCGGCCTGGTCGATGGAGGAGAAGACTTTCTTTGCACTGTAGGTATCGATGAAGGCGCATGGACCGTAATCGATGGTTTCGCCGGAAATCGCCATATTGTCAGTATTCATGACACCGTGAATAAAGCCCAAGCCCATCCACTTTGCGATCAGGGTTGCCTGCCGGTTGGCAACTGCTGAGACGAGGTTTGCATATCGGGTCTGGCTATCGGACAATTCGGGATAATGGCGGGCAATCGTATGGTCTGCGAGAGCCTTTAGTGCTTCACCATCCTGTCGGGCGGCGAAATATTGGAACGTGCCGACACGGATGTGGCTTGAGGCAACGCGAGCGACAATAGCACCGGGTAGGGCGGTTTCGCGGTAGACCGGGTCGCCGGTCGTAACAGCGGCGAGCGAGCGCGTGGTTGGCACGCCCAGCGCATGCATGGCTTCCGATACGATATATTCGCGCATAACCGGGCCAAGCGCTGCACGACCGTCGCCATTTCTGGAAAACACTGTCGGGCCGGAGCCTTTCAACTGTATGTCGAAACGATTGCCCTTTGGGCTTGAGACCTCTCCAAGCAACATGGCGCGGCCGTCGCCCAATTGCGGGTTGAACTGGCCAAACTGGTGACCAGCGTAGGCCATGGCAATGTTGGCGGCGCCATCTGGCTTTGTGTTGCCGGAAAATATGGCCGCACCCTCCCTTTCGAGGTATTCGATGTCCAACCCGAGTTCGTCTGCAAGCGTGCGGTTAAGAGCGAACATCCAAGGTTCGCTTGCACCAGCAGCCTGGGCGCTGGAAAAAAGGCGCGGAGGCAGTCGGGTATAGGAATTATCGAAGGAAAAGGCGGTCATTCAAGGCTCCCGTTGGCAGTCTTTAAGGTAGGTGCCAACGTGTCGACCTGCAAGGATACAGCCCCTTGATTCAGGCGGTTGCGCCTATTGTGGCTGGCACGGGCTGAAACTTTGCCAGATAGGCGTGCAGTTCATCTGCAGGCAGGGGGCGGGCGAAGTAGTAACCTTGGTAGCTGTCGACATTGAGCGCGTTCAGGAGGTCGAGCTGGGCTTGCGTTTCGACACCTTCAACGATGATCTCCATGTCGAGACGGCGGCCAAGCATGACGATTGTTTCCAGAATTTCCAGCGATTTTGCGCGATTTGCGTCGAGGCCGAGAACGAATGAGCGGTCAATCTTGATTTTGTCAAAGCCAAAACGCCACAGGTAGCCGAGGGACGAGTAGCCGGTACCAAAGTCGTCGATGCTGACAGTTATCCCGAGATCTCTCAATTTCGCGAGCTTTTCCTCAGCTGCGACAGGGGTTTCAATAAGCAGGCTCTCTGTTACTTCAAGCTCAAGCCGATGCGCTTCGAACCCAGACTGTTGCAAGGTTTCAGTGACTGTCTGGATAAGGTTGTCGCTGCTGACCTGACGTACAGAGAGATTGACAGCAAGGGTGGTTTCTCTTGGCCACTGGAGCGCTGTTTGGACAGCGGTCTTCAAAACCCAGGTGCCGACTTCTTCGGCAATACCGAGACACTCCATCATGGGAACGAATTCGCCGGGCATGACGATTTCGTCGTCGGGAAGTTTCATGCGCAGCAATGCTTCGAAACCAGAACAAGTGCCTGTTCTGGCATCAATCTTGGGCTGATAAACGAGATAGAAATAGTCATGCTTTAGTGCGCGCTTGAGAGCGCCTTCAATTTTGTGGCGTCGCCTGGACTTGTTTGCGAGGTCTTCGGAGAAATTGCGATAGGTTCCCCTGCCATCGGCCTTTGCCTGATAAAGCGCGAAATCAGCCATCTTCATTCGCTCACCAAGCACCGTGGGGTGTTTGTGGCAGAAGTGGATGCCAATGCTGACAGACCCGTTGATGTGCATGCCATGCGAGACGGCGGGTTTGTTTGCCTGCCTGCAAATTTCAGCGGCGATGCTTTCGGCCTCTTCCTTGGTTTTACAATAGACTGAGGCGGCGAATTCGTCTCCGCTCAGGCGGGCTGCAATGTCGCCGCTTTTGATCGAGCTTTGAATGATTTTTCCGATATGTCTTATGAAGGCATCGCCTGCAGCATGGCTGTATTTGTCATTGATTCGCTTGAAGTGGTCGATGTCGATGAACAACAATGCGTTGCCCTGGCCGGCCTTGTGGGCATTGTCCTGATCTTCTTCCCATCTTCGTTCAAATCCGGTGCGATTATACAGGTCCGTGAGAGGGTCGTGGCGCGCAAGGTATTTCAGTCGCCCAAGGGACAGTTCGGCACTGTCGCGGTTTCTCAGCATAGCGACCGCCAACAGGCCGAGAACGGCTGTGAAGCCTACGGACATGATGGTCGCAACGATTCGGGAATAGATTGCCAGAGGGCCTGCGGTTTCGTCGAGATTCACAAAAAAGCGGGCGATTGCTGCGGGCTTGCCATCCGGCGCTGGAACGGTGGTTGCAACAGCTGCAATGGTTGTGCCGCCTTTGCCCTGAATATCGCTCGTGTCGAGTTTGTAAAACGGTACGCCGCCTTGATTAACCTCTCGAAGCTGAGAGTTGTTCAAGGCCTTCGACGCAATCTCAATGTCGTTTTCCAGCTGTCGGGAAAAGACGGTCTGCCCAGTGGAAATGTCCAGTATTTCAAGGCGCACAATTTCTGACTGGCGCAGGAGGAAATCAATGGCGCTTTGTTGCTTCTGACTGAAGGTGCCGGACTGTGTGGCAATATCCAAATCAGGTATTTCTTCGCCAATAGAACCGGCCCATCGACTGGCTTCGTTGGTAATATCGCGGCGTATGACCTGATCTATACTCCAGAAAAAGAAAATGTTTGCGGAAATGATGCTGATGACAATCGCGCTGAATGCTATAACAATTGGTATAATTCTGCGCCGCAAAATACAGTCCCCGATCTGCTTGGTCTGCATGAAATAAACGATATGTGTGAATGAAAAATTACTTGTTTTTCACTGGTTTTGTTATGGTTTATATCGGCTAAACATCATGAATGGGCGACAAGAGCGTTTCCGGTGAAAACCGGATCACCGAAAACGCTCTATCTGTTTGTTTTTGCCGCATTGTCCGACGCCGAAGCGAACACGCTTCGGCTGGAAATGCTTTAGTTCCTCGATTTCGTGTCCTCTCCCGCCAGGGGAGAGGCAGGGCTTCTGCGCGCTCCGTCTTCTCATAGCCTACACCTTTGGCCCGGCAAGCTTTGGCTTCCGGGGTTTGCCTCTTTCTCCTGTCCCAATCCCATGTGGGATTGGATGGGGCGTTTTGTGCGCCTCATTTGTTTAGTAATGGTAGCGCACAAAGCGCCCCGACTTCGGCAATTTTTCCCGCAAAGTCCGCATCGCTGCCCATCCTTTTGGGATGGTTGTGTGAGCTTACCGTCACGCCGAGGGTCGTTTGGTGTAGCCTTTCGGGCCCTTCCCAAGGGGGATGCGTGTCTTGCGGGCCTGATGATGGAGACTTACGTCGTTTCTCCAACACCAGAACCGGTCCCGCTCGCCGTCACGCCTGACGGTGTATCCGTGCGGAACGTGGGTATTATGGGTCGGGGCTTGGGAGCGGGGAAAAACCTGTACCAAATGGGTCGTCGTCGTTCTCTGGTTTGATTCAAAGGTGTTAATGAAATCAATAACCTAGGTTTGTTCGTGTGGGCGGGACTAGATTTATATGGTGGCTTTTTATCCCCGTTTTTGAGGTGGTGCACCATCTCTCCACCCGTCGTGCCTCCTCGGGCTTGACCCGAGGATTGATCTGGCATCCAGGGCCAAGAAGTCCTTCGCGCGGGAAACCCTCTTGCCGGTGCTTCACCATTCGAAAGGAGTCTCTCACCGCGCCGACGCGCGGTGGCTGGACCCCAGATCAAGTCTGGGGTGACGAAGAGGGTGGCGCGGTGTCACCTCACGGACCCCCTCTACCCAACGAAATCTAAGACTTGAGCGGCGCTCAAGCCCAAGATTTCGCGTCCTCTCCCGCCAAGGGAGAGGTATCGCGTGTGGCTTGCTTGTGCCAGATCGTGGAGATTGTGCGGGGCGGCAGGTTCGGAGCCCTACCTCTCCCTTGTGGAAGAGGTGAGCCGAGCCCCAAGAGCTCTAAGCGATTGGCTGGCGCGCTTGGTGAGGGGTATTTTTGAGGGACGCCCAATCTCTCCACCCGTCAAGCCCGAGGATGACGGGGAGATGGTTTGGTGTCGCGCAGATTGTGCCGGGCTGGTGTGGTGGTCGGCGGTTACATCTTGCCCGCAACCTTGATGGCGAAGGCGTATTCCAGTGCGGTTTCCTCCAGGCGCTGGAAGCGGCCTGATGCGCCACCGTGGCCAGCACCCATATTGGTTTTCATGAGGATCGGTGCGTGGTTGGTGGTGTGGTCGCGCAGTTTGGCGACCCATTTGGCCGGTTCCCAATAGGTGACGCGGGGGTCGGTGAGGCCTGCAAGGGCGAGGATAGCCGGATAGGGCTTGGCACCTACCTGATCGTAAGGCGAATAGGCGGCGATGCGCTCGTAATCTTGTTTTGAGGTAATCGGGTTGCCCCATTCCGGCCATTCGGGCGGGGTGAGGGGCAGCGTGTCATCCAGCATGGTTGTGAGCACATCAACAAAGGGGACGGCGGCGATGAAGCCCGCGAATTTTTCCGGCGCCATATTGGCGACTGCGCCCATGAGCATGCCGCCTGCGGAGCCGCCTTCGGCAACGATATTGCCGTAGGAGGTGAAGCCTTCAGCGACGAGGTGATCGGCGGCGGAGACGAAATCCTTGAATGTGTTGGTTTTGCCTTCCAGCTTGCCGGTTTCGTACCAGTGGTAGCCCTTGTCCTTGCCGCCACGAATGTGGGCGATGGCGTAGACGAAGCCGCGATCAGCCAGTGAGAGCGCGTTAGTGGAGAAGCTTGCCGGGATGGCTATACCATAAGCGCCGTAGCCATAAAGCAGGCAGGGCGCGGAGCCATCGAGCGGTGTATCCTTGTGGTAAAGGATTGTGACTGGCACCAGTTCGCCATCATGGGCGGGGGCCTGAAGGCGGCGGGTGATGTAGTCGTCTGAGTTGTGGCCAGATGGCACTTCCTGTGTTTTGAGCAGGGTGCGTTCGCGCGTTGCCATATTGTAGTCGAACAACTGGCTTGGGGTGGTCATGGAAGAATAGGAGAAGCGGATAACATCGGTGTCGTATTCTGCTGCCCCCTGCAGACCGAGAGAATAGGCTTCTTCTTCAAAAGCGATGGCATGTTCCTCGCCGCTTTTGCGGTCGCGGATCATGATGCGGGGCAGGCCATCCTTGCGCTCCAGCCAGATAAGGTGGCGGGCAAAAGCCATGTGCGAAAGGATGAGACGACCCGGCTGGTGAGGAACGACTTCTGTCCAATTTTCTTTAGAAGGTGATTCAAAGGGTGCCTGCATGATTTTGAAATCCTTGGCACCATCGGCATTGGTGAGGATGTAGAAAATATCACCGGCTTCGGTCAATTCGTATTGCATCAGCGGTTCGCGCGGGTGAACCACTTTGGGTTCAGCCAGAAGGTCGCTGGTGGGGATCAGGCGGATTTCTGTGGTGTCGTGATCGTGGATCTGGACATAGATGACATCATCAAGGAGCGAGCCTGCGACGCCCATGAACATGCCTGTATCTTCTTCCTCGTAGACTAGCCGGTCTTCTGATTGGGGCTGACCGACAATGTGGTGGAAGAGCTTGGAGGGGCGGTGGTTTTCGTCCTGCAGCGTGTAGAAGAAGCTCTTGCCATCGGGCGCCCAGACGCCGCCGCCAGATGTTTTCTCAATGACATCGTCAAGGTCTTCGCCAGTTTCCAGATTGCGGACCTTGAGCGTGAAATATTCAGAGCCTTTGTCATCATAGCCCCACAGGCCCCACTTGTGATTTGTGGAGTGGGAGATGCCGGCAAGGCGGAAATAGTCCTTGCCTTCGTTTTCCTTGTCGCCGTTAAGCAGCATGGTTTTTTCGCCGCCGTTGCGGGGCGTGCGGAAGAAGTGCGGCTGCTCGCCGCCGGTGACGAACATGGTGCCGTAAGCAAAGGGGCCATCGGGCACGGGGACGGAGGAATCATCCTCTTTGATACGGCCTTTCATTTCAGCAAAGAGAACCTTTTGCAGCTCTTCCGTGTCGGCCATGGCTGTTTTCATGTAGTCATTTTCAGCCTCCAGATAGGCGCGCACTTCCGGGTCGAGAACGGATGTGTCGTGAAAAACCTCCTGCCAGTTGTCTACCCTGAGCCAGGCATAGTCATCAGTGCGTGTGATGCCGTGATGTGTGTCGGTGACAGGCTTTTTCGCCGCTTGCGGGGCGGTGGGAAGATTTTTGAATTGGGACAAGGTCACTCTCCGGAGGGAAATATTTCCCTAGAGATAGAATTCGAAATGCGTGCCCGCAAGGCGATAATTGGAAATTCGACGAATGGCTATCTTGATATATATTTAATTTGATATATGTGTGTTTGACATATGTCATTAAGCAAGTGGTTTTTGGGTGTATCCTGAAAGCTGTGGTTCAGGAGGATGAGAAAATGGCACACGTAGTGGTTTTGGGTGCAGGCTTGGGCGGCACCATCATGGCTTATGAGTTGCGGGATAACCTTTCCCGAGATGATCAAGTTACAGTGATCAACCTTGGAGACAAATATTCTTTCGTGCCCTCTAACCCTTGGGTTGCTGTGGGCTGGCGTGAGCGTGAGGAGGTTGAGGTTGACTTGAAGCCTGCTTTTGCCAAGCGCGATATTGCCTTGCGGCCGGAAGGTGCTGCGCGTGTTCACCCGGAAGAAAACCGGGTGGAACTGACCAATGGCGAGAGTGTCTCTTATGACTATCTTGTTATCGCTACGGGTCCGGAACTGG
>JBNKQT010000276.1:0-4784 GCA_050297115.1 Ensifer sp.
GACGCTCGGCGACTACCGTCAGGGTGAAGAATACACACCTGCGCTTGTGGCACTTGTTGAAGGTTTCCAGAAGGAAAAGGGCCTGCGCCCGGATGGCATTATCGGCCCGGCGACAATCCGCAAGCTCATTGGCGGCGATAGCGCGCAGGACCGCTACAACAAGGTCGTCTATGCCATGGAGCGTGCCCGCTGGCTTCCAAACGATCTTGGTGAGCGCCGGGTGTTCATCAACGAGCCAGCTTACAAGGTCTACTACTACAACAACAATCAGGAAGAGCTTTCCATGCGCGTTGTTGTTGGCAAGCCGAGCAATCAGACCTATTTCTTCCAGGACGAAATCGAGACGGTTGAATTCAATCCCTATTGGGGCGTACCGCGCTCAATCATCGTCAATGAAATGCTGCCGAAACTGCGCAACGACCCAAGCTACCTCGACCGTCTAGGCTACGAGACGTCTTATCGCGGTCGGCGTGTGAGCTCGTCGTCAGTTGATTGGTATTCGACCGCCAGTGTTGACGTTCGCCAGCCGCCGGGCAGGGGTAATGCGCTGGGTGAGTTAAAAATTCTCTTCCCCAACTCGCACGCCATCTACATGCATGACACACCTTCCAAGAGCCTTTTCCAGCGCGACACCCGTGCTTACAGCCACGGTTGTGTGCGTCTGGCTGACCCGCGTGCCATGGCCGCAGCCGTGCTTGGGGTAAACCAGAGCCAGATTGCATCGCATATTGCGGGCGGCCAGAACAAACAGGTCGATGTGCCGCACAAGATCCCGGTATATGTTTCCTATTTCACAGCCTGGCCGAACAAGGATGGAAAGGTGGAGTATTTCCAGGACGTCTATAAGCGTGACCAGTATTTGCAGCGCGCCATAGATGCGACCGAAAAGGTTCGCCAGACCGGCGCTTAAGCTGCGGTGACAGGCCAAAAGACGGCCGCCCTTGGGTGGCCGTTTTCTATTGTGAAATCTATGGGACTTTGGTCAGAAGATCGGTTTCAGCAGTTCCTCAACAAGCTCCGGAGTCAGCTCGTCGAAATGGCTGATAATTCGCGTCGGTGAAAGCGTTTCGATATCAACATCGGAATAGCCGAAGGGCACGCCGATTGAGGGAATTCCAGCATTTGCGGCCGCCTTGATATCATTGACGCTATCCCCAATCATCACGGCTTTTGGGAAAGTACCGCCGGCCAACTCAATCGTTCCCAAAATGTGACCCGCATCCGGCTTTTTTACCGAGAATGTGTCTCCACCAGTCGTTGCGTCAAACCATGGCGACAAATTGAGTTTCTCGAGCAATGGTATTGCCAGCGCTTCAAGCTTGTTGGTGCAAACAGCGAGACGGAAGTCCGCCTTTTTTAATCGTTCAAGAGCTTCGATAACGCCGGGAAATGGGCGTGTTTCTCCCGGCATTTCGGCCACGTAGTGGGAAACCAGCGTATCAAGAAGCGTCGGAAGACGTTCTTGGTCAAGCGAAACCTCTCTTAGGTGGTAGGCACGTTCAATCATGGATCGTGCGCCTTGGCCCACAAGCGTGTTGATATCGGCGTAATCGACCGGCGCTATGCCTTCCATGACAAGCACGTGGTTCAGGCTTGCCATCAGGTCGGGTGCAGAATCGACTAGGGTTCCATCGAGGTCGAAAATTACCAGGGGAAAATGCATGAATGAATTCCTGAATAGAAGTCCGCCATCGGGATAGGCAGTTGCAGGTTTGAAAGCAAGCCGTTTGTGCGGTTTAACTTGCGGTATGGAAAACCGCATTTTTGCTTTCGTTTGTGGAAAAGCCCGTGTAAAAGCGCAGTCAACGTAAATGGCTAGGGAGTAACCGGCGTATGGACGCCCGCCAAATGAAGATCAAGGCCGCAGAAGTGGCGCTTTCCTATGTTGAAGATGGCATGCGACTCGGAATCGGTACGGGGTCCACGGCGGAGGAGTTCGTTCGTTTGCTGGCGGAAAAAATCGCTGGCGGCCTGAAAATTGAAGGCGTTCCAACGTCTGAACGCACAGCCCGCCTGTGCCTGGAACTCGGCGTTCCATTAAAGTCGCTTGATGAATTGCCTGAACTGGATTTGACCATTGATGGTGCAGATGAAACTGATCATGAACTGCGTCTGATCAAGGGTGGCGGTGGTGCGCTGTTGCGTGAAAAAATCGTTGCTGCTGCGTCGAAAAAAATGATCGTGATTGCAGACGAAACGAAACTGGTTGATTGCCTGGGCGCATTTCCTCTTCCCATTGAGGTCAACCAGTTCGGCATGGTATCCACGCGCATCGCGATTGAGAAATTGGCATCTTCAATGGGATTGACCGGGTCGATAGAGGTCAGAAGCAATGGCCGCGAGCCTTTTATGACCGACGGTGGACATTTGATTCTGGATGCATCATTTGGCCGCATTCCTGATGCAGAGGCACTGGCAAGCAGCTTGAACGCCATTCCAGGCGTCGTGGAGCACGGCTTGTTCATTCAACTTGCGTCCCTTGCAGTTATAGCCGGAGAGGCTGGCGCACGGACGCTCGAGAAATAAACGGGAGCATTGTAACCTTATGATTAAACTAGCGGATTTTAGCCGCCTTGCAGCCATGACTGCCGTTGTAGCCGGTCTTGGATTTGCATCTCTGGCGCATGCCGAGGACATTTCACCGGAACATGAGAAAGCGGCACGCGAAGCGCTGGCCGCAATGAAGGCAACTGAGCCTTTCGACAATATTCTGCCGCAAGTCGCAGAACGTCTGAAGGCGGAGTTGATCCAGACATCGCCGAATTTCCAGGATATTATTACTGCTACCGTCGATGAAAAGGCGCTGGCACTCGCTGGCCGTCGTGGCGACCTCGAAAAAGAGGCTGCAGCTATCTATGCTCGGACATTCACTATCGAAGAGCTGAACGGAATTACTGCGTTTTTCAGCTCGGAGGCGGGAAAGAAATTTATTTCGGATTTGCCGCTTGCCAGCCGCGAAATGTACAAGGCAGCGGAAATTTGGGGTGCTGGTGTCGAGCGTGACCTGATTACTGAAAGCGAGACTGAATTGCGCAAGTACATTAAGACGCAGCCAGAAGGTGAGGCGGCTCCCGCCGAGGGCGAGCAGTCTGGAAACTAAGGCACTCAGCCTGTTTTAGGAGCCCGGCGAAAGCCGGGCTTTTTCATTTCCCCTTCACGTTTCCTTGAATGTCGCCTTTTGGCTTGCAATCAAGCCGCTGAAGTCCCAAATGGCGTCGAACACCATTTTATGAAATCAATACATTCAGGAGTGCACCCATGTCCGCATTTGATTACGACCTTTTCGTTATCGGTGGTGGTTCCGGCGGTGTGCGGAGCGCGCGTCTTGCTGCATCAATGGGCAAGAAGGTCGCGATAGCCGAAGAATATCGCTACGGCGGCACATGTGTGATTCGTGGTTGCGTGCCCAAGAAACTCTTTGTCTACGCTTCTCAATTTCCAGAACATTTTGAGGATGCCGCCGGTTTTGGCTGGACAGTTGGAGAAAGTTCATTCGACTGGCAAAAGCTGATTGCGGCAAAAGACCAGGAAATCGCGCGTCTTGAAGGGCTTTATCGCAAGGGTCTCGAAAACGCCGGTGCCGAGCAATTTGAAAGCCGCGCCGAACTGGTCGACGCACACACCGTTCGCTTGGTCAATCTCGACAAGACAGTCACGGCAGAGCGCATTCTGATTGCTGTTGGCGGAACCCCGAACCCGCATGAAGCGTTGCCCGGTCATGAACTTTGCATTTCCTCCAACGAGGCGTTTCATCTGGAGAAACTCCCGAAGTCCATCGTAATTGCAGGTGGTGGCTATATCGCTGTAGAGTTTGCCAATATCTTCCATGGTCTGGGCGTTGAAACCACGCTCATTTACCGTGGCGCTGAAATTTTGCGCAATTTCGACAAGGATATGCGCGAAGGCGTTCACAAGGCTATGGAGGCCAAGGGTATCCGCATTATCCTTCATGATGTGTTTGAAACCATCAACGAGATGGACGACGGTCGCCGTGCCGCCCACACCCGCAATGGTGAAACCCTCGTTGCCGATCAGGTGATGCTTGCACTTGGTCGCGACCCGCACACAAAGGGCCTTGGCCTGGAAAATGCTGGTGTTGAGACCAACCATAAGGGGGCAATCATTGTTGACGAGTATTCGCGCACCAATGTGCCATCCGTCTTTGCGTTGGGGGATGTTACAGACCGTATTCAGCTGACACCGGTCGCCATCCATGAAGCCATGTGCTTCATAGAGACCGAGTTCAAAGGCAATCCGACTTCGCCGGACCATGACCTGATCGCCACGGCAGTCTTCTCGCAGCCGGAAATTGGCACAGTAGGTCTTTCCGAGGGAGAAGCAGCCGAGAAATACGAAGAGCTTGAAATCTACCGGGCTGAATTCCGCCCCATGAAGGCGACGCTCTCAGGCCGCGCAGAAAAGATGATCATGAAGCTGGTCGTCAACGCTGCCGATCGAAAGGTTGTAGGTGTCCATATCCTCGGTCACGAGGCTGGTGAAATGGCGCAGCTTCTGGGCATAACTGTGAAAGCTGGCTGCACAAAGGACGACTTTGACCGCACGATGGCCGTTCACCCAACTGCCACTGAAGAGTTGGTGACCATGTATTCGCCGAGCTACCGCATCAAAAATGGCGAGCGTGTCTAGGTCACGAACTCATAAATGAGGTTGTTTTGGCGTCGAAATGACAAAAATATGCAAGGAAGTGATTGAAAAGCGGGCTTATTGCCCGGTTGAAATCGCTGACGTGGCAGATTGCAGTCAATTCGTCGTCCTTCGGATAT
>JBNKQT010000277.1:0-5915 GCA_050297115.1 Ensifer sp.
GACCGGGTCCTGTTTGAAGACACCTTTTTCTGCGAGCGCTATGCGACCGCGATCCTCGATGAATTGCGGCGAACCGGCAATCTTGCGCACGCGACTTGCAACACGGATGATTACACCGCAAATGCCCGGCGCCTCCTTGGCCTGGCGCTCTTCCAAAGTGGAGCAGAGGATGCGGGTTAGATCACCGACATTTTTGGCGATCCAGAAATAGTGCTTCATGAAGCGTTCGACGGCGGACAGGCCGGGGCGCGGGTGATAGTCGAGACGCTGGGCAATCTCAGGCTGGATATCGAAGGACAAGCGTTCCTCAGATTTGCCCGTCAGAAAATGCATGTGGCAACGGACAGCCCAGAGAAAATCCTCGCAGCGATTGAAAAGATTGAGCTCGCGACGGGATAGGACGCCCAGTTTCACCAGTTCATCGGTGGTGCGGACGCGGAAATAATATTTCGAAATCCAGAAGAGTGTGTGCAGGTCGCGCAGACCGCCCTTGCCTTCTTTCACATTGGGTTCAACGAGATAACGGGTATCGCCAATCTTGCGATGCCGCTCATCGCGCTCGGCGAGTTTTGCAGCGATGAACTCGGGACCCGTATTGCGCACGACTTCATTGTCGAAACGGCTTTCAAGCTCGGTGGCGAGATCAAGCTGACCGCAGATCAGCCGGCTTTCAAGGATAGCTGTGCGGATTGTCATATCGCTTTTGGAAAGACGGATACATTCGTCGATCGTGCGTGTGGCATGACCGACTTTGAAACCCATGTCCCACAACAGATAAAGGATGTATTCAACAGCGGCTTCGCTCCAGGCTGCCTTTTTGGCAGGCAGCAGAAAAAGAAGATCGATATCTGAACCGGGTGCCAAAGTGCCGCGGCCGTAGCCACCAACAGCTGTTACGGCGATGCGGGAACTTGCCGGTGTTTTTGATGTATCAAAAACATGCGCGAGGACGAAATCATGCAGGACTGAAATCAACTGGTCCTGAAGCCAGGAAATGCGTTCTGCGCAGGCAATGCCGGAACCATCGACATTCAGCATGTCTTCGGCTTTGGCGCGCCCTTCGGCATTGACCTTCTTGAAGGCCTCCAACAGCGCTGAACGCATTGCATTGGAGTTCTCCGCATTAACGCTGGCGATCAAATCGCATTTCGCGCGCAGAGCATCCACATCCAGAAGTTCGGAGAAACGGTTGTCGTCTTTTTGCATTCAGTCTCGCTCGTCAGCGGTGTCGATTGTGGCTTGGAACATTTCCGGCAAAACCGGATTACCTGAAATGCTCTTTCTCTGTTTTTACGCATTCCGAATGCAAAACCGCTAACGCACTTTTGCTGGAAGTGCTCCAGTGGCCCGCATATACGCTTTTTGCTTTTGAAATGACAGGCCTATCAGAAAGCCGTTAAAGTTCTTTTTTCAGATCATAAAGCGCTTCAAGCGCCTGACGCGGGGTCATTTCATCCAGATTGAGCGTTTTGAGGTGTTCCTCGATCCTCGACGTTTCAGATGCTGGGCGCACCTCTGCCTGCTTGGCCGCCACCTGAAAGAGCGGCAAATCATCAATCAACTGGTTCGCCGGGTTCTTGCGGCCCGCGTCTTCCAGCTTATCAAGAACGTCACGCGCCCGCGCTACGACAGATGGCGGAAGGCCTGCCAGACGAGCAACCTGAATGCCGTAGGAACGATCAGCCGCACCAGGCCCGGCCTCGTGCAGGAAGATCACTTCGCCGTTCCATTCCTTCACCTTCATCGTGGCATTGGAAAGGCGGTTTAGCTTCTCCGACAGGACTGTGAGTTCGTGAAAGTGCGTGGCGAAGAGCCCGCGACACCGGTTCATCTCGTGCAGATGTTCAACCGCGGCCCAAGCAATGGAAAGCCCATCGAATGTTGCCGTACCGCGCCCGATTTCATCAAGGATCACCAGCGAGTTTTCTGTCGCCTGATTGAGAATGGCAGCGGTTTCGACCATTTCCACCATGAAGGTGGAGCGCCCGCGCGCCAGATCATCCGAGGCACCAACACGGGAAAAGAGCCTGTCGACGACGCCGATATGGGCTGAGCCTGCGGGAACAAAAGACCCCATTTGTGCAAGAATGACAATCAGCGCATTCTGGCGCAGAAATGTCGACTTACCGCCCATATTGGGACCGGTGAGCAACCAGATGGAACCAAAATTCTCATCACCCGGCGGGGAAAGATTGCAGTCATTTGCTACAAACGGATCGGCCGATTGGCGGCGCAAGGCCTGTTCCACGACCGGGTGGCGACCGGCCACAATTTCAAAGGCACGGCTGTCATCAACCTGCGGGCGGCAATAGCCTTGCGAAATTGCCAGATCGGCCAATCCCGCAGAAACATCGACCGTGCTCAAGGCCAATGCTGCCGACTTGATGGTTTCGGCAACGGACGCCACCATCTCGGTCATGGCATCAAAGGCTTCCAGCTCAATGGAAAGGGCACGATCTGCGGCATTGGCAATCTTGCTTTCAAGTTCCGCCAGTTCGGTCGTGGTAAAACGCATCGCGTTTGCCATGGTCTGGCGATGAATGAAGCGGGCCTTGGCCTCGTCCGTTCCGGTCATGATAGCGGAATTATTGGCGGTCACCTCAATGAAATAGCCAAGCACGTTATTGTGCTTGATCTTGAGCGTTTTGATGCCGGTTTCCTCGGCATAGGAAAGTTGAAGACCGGCGATGATCTTGCGCGATTCATCACGCAGGCCACGCACTTCATCAAGTTCTGATGATGCCCCCGGGCGCAAGAAACCGCCATCGCGCTTGAGAAGCGGCAGCTCTTCGTCCAGCATATTTTCGAGGTGGCCAAGAAGATGACCGGGCAGCTTGAGAATGGCCTCGCGCGCATTTGTCAGTTCATCCGGCATCATCGCATTCGGCAACGTCTCCGTGATCATGGCGGCTGCGCGCAGACCGGCACGGATCGCGCCCAGATCACGGGGACCACCGCGCCCCAACATAAGACGGGAAAGTGCGCGCGGCATATCTGGCAACAATTTGAGGCGCTCGCGCAAGTCATCGCAAAGCGACTGTTCGTTCATGAGCCAGGACACGGAATCAAGTCGCTGGTTGACGATCGCCGGATCTGTAAGCGGCGACATCAGGCGTTCGGCCAGAAGCCGCGCGCCGCCATTGGTCACAGTGTGGTCAATGGCACGCAGAAGCGAACCATCGCGATTACCGGAAAGGGTGCGCGTCAGTTCCAGATTGCCGCGTGTGGCCGGGTCAATGAAAAGCGTTGAGGCGTTGCTTTCGCGTTCGGGCCGCCCAAGCGGCGGGCGCGCTGAAATCTGGGTTTTCTCGACATAGGCGATGGCGGCAGCTGCAGCGGCAAGCTCAGCGCGTGAGAAACTGCCAAAACCATCAAGCGTTTTAACCTCGAAGTAACGCGCAATCCTGCCTTCAGCTGATGCAGAATCAAACAGCACCTGCGGTTGCGGCACGGCAACACGTCCCAGAACGTCAGTCACCGGGCGTAGCTCTGGATCATGGAACAGTTGGTCCGGCATGATCAACTCACGCGGGTCAACACGCATGATATCGGCAAGCATCTGGTCAAAACGCGTTTCCGCCAAACGGAAAACACCGGTGGAGATATCAATCCAAGCCAGTGCATATTGCGGCTCAGACCCACCTTTCACACGAGTGAGCGCCATCAGGTAGTTGGATTCTGACGGCGAAAGCAGTTTTTCTTCTGTCAGTGTACCCGGCGTGACCAGACGCACGACGTCGCGCTTTACAACAGACTTTGAGCCGCGCTTCTTTGCTTCTGCCGGGTCTTCCACCTGCTCACAAACAGCAACGCGGAAGCCGAGCGCAATCAGCTTTTGCAGATAATCGTCTGCGGCGTGAACGGGCACACCACACATGGGAATGTCTTGCCCAAGATGCTGGCCACGCTTGGTAAGCGTAATACCAAGGGCGCGCGATGCATCCACTGCATCCTCGAAGAACAGCTCATAGAAATCGCCCATGCGATAGAAAAGAAGCGAGTCCGGGTTATTGGCTTTTATCTCGATATATTGTTCCATCATCGGCGTTGCCGATTGACGGCTTTCCTCCGACGCCAAAATATCGGTGGTTAGAACGGTGGCAGCGCTGGAGGGGTTTGAAACCATAACGGGACAAGCATTCACTAAGAAAGACGTGCATTTTTAAGCTCGACACTATAGAGACCATGATAATTGGCGCCACAAGAGCGCGCTTGAAAAAAGGTGAGGATACATGCCGGGAACAGACAAGGCGGATCGCAATGTGGCGACCGTAACGGACCAGGAAGCGCTTGATTTTCACGCGCAGGGCAGACCTGGAAAGCTGGAAATTTCACCAACAAAATCAATGGCGACGCAACGCGATCTGTCGCTCGCCTATTCCCCCGGCGTCGCAGTTCCCGTTAAAGCCATCGCTGACGATCCTTCCCGGGCCTATGACTATACAACACGCGGCAA
This sequence comes from Ensifer sp., assembly GCA_050297115.1. GTDB lineage: Bacteria > Pseudomonadota > Alphaproteobacteria > Rhizobiales > Rhizobiaceae > Ensifer_A. The sequence continues at coordinate 4,457 of JBNKQT010000277.1, forward strand.
CATGGTGGCCGTGATTACCAACGGCACGGCAATCCTGGGCCTTAGCAATCTTGGTGCGCTGGTCTCCAAGCCAGTGATGGAGGGCAAATCCGTTCTTTTCAAACGCTTTGCCGACGTTGATTCCATCGATCTGGAAGTGGACACGGAAGATCCCGAAGAGTTCATCAATGCCGTTCGCTTCCTCGGCCCCTCTTTTGGCGGTATCAATCTGGAGGATATCAAGGCACCGGAATGTTTCATTATCGAGCAGAAGCTGCGCGAAGTGATGGACATTCCCGTTTTTCACGATGACCAGCATGGCACGGCGATTATCGCGGCAGCAGGTCTGATCAACGCACTGGAACTGACGGGCCGCGATTTCAAGAACACCAAACTGGTGTGTAACGGCGCAGGAGCCGCAGCCATTGCCTGTATCGAACTGATCAAGGCGATGGGGTTTGCGCCACAAAACGTAACCTTGTGTGATACGAAAGGCGTGATCTATCAGGGCCGTGAGCAGGGCATGAACCAGTGGAAGTCTGCTCATGCCGTGAAAACAGACCGCCGTACGCTGGCGGAAGCTGTGCAAGGCGCAGATGTGTTTTTCGGCCTTTCCGCCAAGGGTGCGTTGACGGAAGACATGGTTCGCTCCATGGCTGATAATCCGATTATCTTTGCCATGGCGAACCCGGATCCGGAGATTGCCCCTGAAGAGGTTTCGGCCATCCGCAATGATGCAATTGTTGCGACCGGCAGGTCTGATTATCCCAATCAGGTGAACAACGTTCTGGGCTTCCCCTACATCTTCCGTGGCGCATTGGATGTTCGTGCTTCCACCATCAATGACACGATGAAAATTGCTGCAGCTCAGGCACTTGCGGCACTCGCACGCGAAGACGTGCCCGATGATGTGGCGGCAGCCTATCAGGGCAACCGGCCACGCTTTGGCCCGCAATACATTATTCCTGTGCCATTTGACCCGCGCCTTCTGGCGGCCATCCCCACTGCTGTCGCGAAAGCAGCCATGGAAAGCGGCGTTGCCCGCCGCCCGATTATGGATATGGAAGCCTATGCGCGCGAACTGAATGCACGCCGCGACCCGATTGCCTCCACTTTGCAGCGCATTTATCAGCGTGTTCGCCGCGAGCCGAAGCGCATTGTGTTTGCTGAAGCGGAAGAAGTACAGGTCATGCGCGCCGCCCTTTCCTACGCCAACCAGCAGCTTGGTACGGCCATTTTGTTGGGTCGTGACGAGCAGATCAAAGCCACGGCAGAACGCGCAGGCATCGACCTTAACCGCCCGGGCATTGAGATCATCAACGCACGCAAATCACGCCGCAATGATGCTTATACCGACTATCTCTATGCTCGGCTTCAGCGAAAAGGCTATCTGCATCGCGATTGCCAACGCCTGATCAACACAGACCGCAACCACTTTGCCGCCTGCATGGTGGCGCTGGGCGATGCTGACGGGATGGTA
>JBNKQT010000278.1:0-6570 GCA_050297115.1 Ensifer sp.
GCCGATGAACAACCCGACACTGCTTTCTCAACTGCCTGGCCTGCTCGGCAACACGGGTGCAGGTCTTCGTTATGATCCGAAATTTCTGGCGGCCAATCTGCGCTGGGTCAGCCAGTTTCTCCTCTCATCCCGGCCATCAAAGTTCCGCGAGACAACGCACGCTCTGGACTCTCTCATCAAGCTTTCCATCGGCAAGCATCTGGAGCTTTTGGATGAAGCAGGATTGCGCGGTCACCTATCTGACCAAGGCTGGCTCTTTCTCTATCGTGCGCAGAACAGTTACGCCAAAACCACACTGTTGCGTCAAACGCTTGCAGAATACGACGTTCCAACAGCAGAGCTTGACCCTGCAGATATCAGCGATCTGGAGCCAGCACTTTTGCCGGTTTTCAAACGCGGCCTTTGGGTAAAGGGTAGCTATTCGCTCAATGACCCAGGCGCCATTGTGGCCGGCTATGCGCAAAAGTTTGCGACAATCGGCGGCACCATCCTCTGTTCGGATGTTAAACGCATCACCGAAGAGGACGAGCGCGCGGAAACCACGCTTGCTTCCGGCGAGGTTTTGAAAAGTGACAAGCTCGTTGTTTGTCTCGGACCATGGGCGCGTGGTTTCCTCAAGCAAGCCGGATATGATGTGACGATGGCCTATGAGCGCGGCTATCATATGCATTATTCGGGCAACACCACCACCAATGAAAAGCGGCTGTCGCGCCCGATTTATGATACATCAGGCGGCTATGTACTTTCACCCATGCTGCAGGGTTTGCGGTTGACGACGGGTGTGGAACTGGCCGATTGCGATGCGCCGAAATCGGACCGGCAGTTGAAGATGGCCGAGAAGTCCGCGCGTGAGGCGGTTTTCCTGGGCGAGCGTGTGCAAGACGAACCATGGCTAGGTCGCAGGCCTACTTTCCCAGATAGTCGTCCTGCCATTGGCCAAGCACCGGCGAGCAAACACACTTATTTCGCATTCGGTCACCAGCATATCGGCTTTGCCACAGGCCCCGGTACGGGCCTTGTTTTGGCAGATCTGATGGAAGGCAAAACACCTGCCATTGACGCCACACCCTTCAGGCCGGAACGGTTTATCAAGCGCCTGCAGGCTTGAGTGAATTGGCCCGTAGCGGTCGGGTTTCGGCGGTAATCCAATCGCGAAAATCAAGCACACGTTTGGAAACACCCGCATTTATCGGGTAAACGGCGAAATAGCTGTAGCCGCTTAACACTGGTTCGCCAAAGGGGCAGTGAAGCTGGCCGTCGCGCAAGTAATCCTCCACCATGACCGTTGGCACAACGGCCACTCCAAGGCCCGAAACGGCGGCTTTGATGACCATCGTTGTCTGGGCAAAACGCGGGCCGAAAATGGGGCCATCGTGCGACATGTTCATCGCCTCCAGCCATCTAAGCCAGCTATCAGGACGGCGCGCATTCTGGATTTTCTGGAAGCCATTATATTGGCGGGCTTCCAGTTTTTCGCCTTTTGGTATGAGTGATGGGGCCGCCACAACCACCATCGTCTCCTCAAAAAGCTTGTAAGCATGAGCATCTGTCCATGCTCCGCGCCCTCTCAGGACTGCGATATCGATGTTGTCTTCTGAAAAATTGGGGTTGTCCGTGGTCGGTACCATATTGAATTGCGTGTCTGGAAACCGCTTCATGAAACCGGCCATACGCGGCACCAGCCACTGGCTTGCAAATGAGTCCTGCACGCCAATGCGGGTGGCATCCTGCAAGCGGCTGCCGCGCACGGTGTCAATCGAGGCCTCTTCCAAGCCATCAAGTAGTTTTGTGATCGATTCCAAATAGTTGCGACCGGCAGACGTCAGCACGAGGCGCGGACCGATGCGCTCGAAAAGGCGCACACCCAAGAGCTTTTCCAGGTTGCCCACCTGACGGCTGACACCGCTTTGGGTGAGACCAATATCCTCGCCCGCGCGGGTGAAATTCAAATAGGTGGCTGCCGCTTCAAAAGCGGTCAAAGCGGTGAGTGAAGGCAGGAAGCGTCGCATAAGCATGACTTATACGCATGATAGAATGCAAAATCCATGGTTTTTGTCGGGGTAGGTTGTTGGCAGGATAATTGACAAAAGGCCAAAGAGCTAACCAGGGGAATGAGTCATGTATATTCGTAAACGGGACGCGATCGACCGGAATTTGATCGCAGCACTTGAAGAAGACGCACGCGTTTCCACCTCGGAAATCGCACGCAAGCTCGGCATTGCGCGTTCTACGGTGAATGAGCGCATCGCGCGGTTGGAACGCGAAGGCGTTATCATGGGCTACTCGGCCATCGTTCGGCCCGAGCAAGATGTGCAGGAAACGCGCACAATGCTCTTCATCACCTGCAATCGCACCCATTGGAGCCGGATCGTTTCGGCGCTCGAAGCCTTTCCTGAAATTCAGGAATGCATGACGGTGAGTGGCAATTACAGCCTGATGTGCACGGCGCGCACGCCGTATGCTGAAGATCTGGACGCGCTAGTGGAAGAAATCGCCACCATACCCGGCATCACAACGGTGGATACAATGATTGTGCTTGCCAGCAAATTTGCCCGCAACGCAATTGCTTCAGCCGCGCAGGTGGCGCCGCGTTTGCAACTCGCATCCTGATTGAGCGGCGTTTCAAGGCACAGGTCGGCTGACCTGTTTCTTGAGCCAGGTGGTGAATTGTGCTGCTAGAGGTTTTGTCATGCCCGCCGGGGTCGCGATGTAATAATTGCGGCCAAAAGGTGCGGGCAGAACGGACATCTGGATCAACGCGCCGGACTGCAACTCGTTTTCAATGAGGTAGGTCGGCAAGATGGCTGCCCCGAGGCCTGCGACGGCGGCAGCGATGATGAGCGCAAATTGGTCGAAATAGCTGCCCTTTCGCGCGGGCGCATCAACACCCGGCAATGTCTGGCGAAAGCTTTCCCACAACAGCGGGCGAGACGACATATGCAAGAGCGGCATTTGGAAAAGATCACGCGGTGCGTCGCCAAACCGGCTGACAAGCTGAGGCGCGGCAACCGCCACCAAGCCCTCAGGACAAAGAGGCGTCAGCTGCGCACCGGGCCATTCCTTTTCACCGGTGTGGATGGCGAGATCAATGCCCGCCTCCGACAGATCAAAGGGGTCGCTGCGGCTATAGACGAAAAGTTCAAGCTCCTCCCGGCTTTCCTTGAAGTCTGGCAGGCGCGGCATCAGCCAGCGCGAACCGAAAGTGGGCAGAACGGCAATCGACAGCAATTGCGTGGTGCTGCCAGCGGCAACGGCATGGGAAATGGTTCGGCGCAGCCGGTCGAGGTCATCAAACAACTCCTTGGCAAGATTGCGCCCGGCATCGGTCAGCCGCACGCCACGGCCTTCGCGGCGAAAGAGCGGTGCACCCACCTGATCTTCCAGCTCCTTCACGTGGCGGCTAACAGCACCCTGTGTCAGAGCCAGCTCTTCTGCGGCAGCTGTGAAGCTCTCATGCTTGGCGGCAGCTTCAAAACAGCGGAGAACGGCGAGGCTGGGCAGGTGTGTGGAAGACAACATATTCGCGACCAATTCATTACAATAACTCATGTAAAAATGCCTAAAAATGACATTTTATTCAAGATTAATTCCGTTACTCTGCAACAAACCAATATCGTGAGGTGATGATGAAAAAGGTTGCGGTTCTGGGTCTCGGCAAAGTCGGCGCGCTTGCTGCCGAGCTTTTGATGGAAAGCGGTTTCGACGTTGTCGGCTTCGACAATGCGCCTGCTCACACCGATCTTCCCTTCACCACGCAGGCGCTTGATGTGAGTGATAGTGCGAAGCTGAAAACGGCATTGACCGGATTTGATGCCGTTCTCTCCTGTCTGCCTTACTTCCTCAACATCGAGGTTTCCAAGGTCGCCCATGCGCGAGGCATGCACTATTTTGACCTTACCGAAGACGTACCCACCACCAAGGCCATCATGGAGCTAGCCAAAACCTCCAAGGGTCTGATGGCCCCGCAATGCGGTCTGGCACCCGGCTTTGTCGGCATCGTAGGTGCAAATCTGATTGAACAATTCGACGATTGCCGCGCCTGCCGTATGCGCGTTGGCGCACTGCCGCAGCACCCAAGCGGGCTTATGGGCTATTCCTTCAACTGGTCGCCGGAAGGCGTGGTGAATGAATGTCTGAACGACTGCGAAGTGCTGGAAGATGGTGAAATCAAATGGGTTTCGCCGATGGAATGGCTTGAAAAGATTGTCATCGGCGGCATTGAGCTTGAGGCCTTCACGACATCGGGCGGCCTTGGCACAATGTGCGAAACCTATAAGGGCCGCGTGCCGGACATGGACTACAAGACCATGCGTTATCCGGGCCATGTGAAGCTGATGAATTTCTTCTTCCACGAATTGCTGATGCGCGAGCGCCGCAAGGAAGCAGGTGAAATTCTCGTGAATGCGAAGCCACCGGTGAACGATGATATTGTCTATATTCACGTTTATGCCGAAGGTCGCATCAACTGCCGTTTGGAGCGCAAAGAGTTCGTGCGCGGGCTGAAGCCGATTGAAATTGGCGGCAAGCATCGCACGGCCATTGCCTGGACAACGGCGTCTTCTGTTGTGGCGGTTATTGAGATGGTGCGCGATGGCGCGCTGCCGTCAGCCGGCTTCCTGAAGCAGGAAGATATTCCTCTGGATGCATTTCTGAAGACCAAGAATGGATCGCGCTATGCTGCTGGCTGAGCAACAGGTCGAGGTAGTGGCCTTCAAGCGTGCATCGCGCATCGCAGCACTCGAAATCTCCGAGATCGTGCAGCTTGCTGAACGTGCTGCGGTGTTGAAGAGCGAAGGTCGCGATGTGCTTTCTTTTGCCACCGGAGAGCCGGATTTCCCGACGCCGGAACATGTGGTGGAAGGCGCACATGCGGCGGCACTCGCTGGCAAGACGCGCTACCCGGCAACTGTTGGCACGCCAGAGCTTCGCAAGGCCATTGCCGAAATAAACAATGTCAGCGCTGCCGAAGTCATCGTCTCAACCGGTGCCAAGCAGGTTCTCGCCAATGCCATGCTGGCGACGCTGGAGCCGGGCGATGAAGTGATTATGCCCGCACCTTACTGGACAACCTATTCCGACATCGTGAAAATGGCGGAAGGCGAGCCGGTGGTGATTGCATGCTCCATGGCAGAAAACTTCAAGCTTTCGCCCGAGCGTCTGGAGGCAGCGATCACGCCGCGCACGCGTTGGCTGATGCTCAATTCACCGTCCAACCCGTCGGGCGCGATTTACAGTGCCGAAGAGATCAAGGCGCTGGCCGTGGTTCTCGCCCGCCACCCGCAGGTGTGGGTGATTGCCGATGAAATTTATGAGCACCTGAACTTTGTGGACTTCCATTCCTTCATCTCCGCAGCGCCGGAAATGGCGGAGCGGACGCTGATCGTGAATGGTGTTTCCAAAGCCTATTCAATGACCGGCTGGCGCATTGGCTGGGGCATTGGTCCTGTTGCACTGGTCAAGGCGATGGGCGCGGTGCAGGGGCAGGTGACATCTGGTGCTTGCTCTGTTGCGCAGGCCGCAGCTCTGTCGGCGTTGACCGGCGACCAGACTTTGCTTGGCACCCGCCGCGAAGCGCTCTTCGCGCGCCGCAACAAAGTGGTCGACGCACTGAACGCCATACCCGGCATTGAATGCCCGTCGCCGGATGGTGCATTCTACGCCTTCCCGAATATTGAGGGTGCAATGCAGGCTGGCGGCTTTGCAACGGATGCTGATTTTTGCGCCTGGCTTCTGGATGAGGCGGGCGTGGCGATCGTGCCTGGCCGCGCCTTTGGGTTGCCCGGCCATGCCCGGCTTTCCTTCGCCTATTCCGATATCGAACTAGATGCTGGCCTCAAGCGCATTGCCGCTGCCGTTGCCAGCCGCACAAACTGATAATCTCAAGGGAGATCAAAAATGAACCATGCAGATATTTTGAAAGCCGCAGGCTTTGCCGCAAGCGAACTTTCCGGTGGCACGCTGGCCGTGAAAAGCCCGATTGATGGCGCAGAAGTGGCCAAGATCGACGAAACGGCGGTGGGCGATATGCCTGCAATTATCGCGAAATCACAGGCGGCGTTTAAGGAATGGCGCAAGGTTCCAGCCCCGCGTCGTGGCGAACTCGTGCGTCTTCTGGGTGAAGAGCTTCGTGCCTCCAAGGATGCGCTTGGTGCAGTGGTGACGTTGGAAGCTGGCAAGATCACATCCGAAGGTCTCGGCGAAGTGCAAGAAATGATCGACATCTGCGATTTCGCAGTTGGCCTTTCCCGCCAGCTTTATGGTTTGAACATCGCCTCTGAGCGCCCCGGCCACCGCATGTCGGAAAGCTGGCACCCGATGGGCCCGTGTGGCGTGATTTCCGCCTTTAACTTCCCCGTTGCAGTATGGAGCTGGAATACGGCTCTGGCGTTGGTTTGTGGTGATCCGGTGATCTGGAAGCCGTCTGAAAAGACCCCGCTGACGGCGCTTGCCTGCATAAAAATTCTTGAGCGTGCACTTGCTCGCTTTGGCGATGATGCACCGGAGGGTCTCATTCAGATTGTTATCGGTGGTGTTGACATTGGCGAAGCATTGGTCAACTCCAAGGATGTT
>JBNKQT010000279.1:0-3146 GCA_050297115.1 Ensifer sp.
TGATGGGGCTTGAGATGCAGGCATCTGATGCTGTTTCGGCAACGCTGGGCAAGGATGGTGTGCCGCTTGTTCATCTAATTGCCAGACCGGAGGAAGAGCCTGATGACCCACGCACGGCCGGACTTTATCATACAGCTTTCCTGATGCCGAACCGCGAGGAGCTTAGGCGCTGGTTGATTACGGCTGTGATGAACCAGATTCCGTTTACCGGTTTTGCTGATCACCGTGTTTCGGAGGCGCTTTATCTGAACGATCCTGAAGGTAATGGGCTGGAAGTTTATGCTGATCGTCCGCATGAAGGTTGGACCTGGGAAGGTGACAGTGTAGTGATGGGCACCGAAGAGCTGGATCTGGATGATCTTGTTGACGGTCTGCCGCGTGAGGGTGCTTTACCCTACACCGCGCCAGCCGGTTTCCGTATTGGCCATGTCCATATGCGTGTTGGTGACACTGCCAAGGCGCAGGATTTTTATGTGAAGGCTTTGGGGCTCGACCTGACCGCGTTGATCCGCGATTCCAGCGCTGCTTTCTTCTCCAATGGTCGTTATCATCATCATATCGGCGCCAATATCTGGCAGTCTTATGGTGCAGGGCAGAGACCTCAGAATATGTCCGGTCTTGAAAATGCGGCCTTTTCCGTCAATCCGCCATTGATGGATGGATTGCGCCAGCGTCTGAGAGAACACGGGACAGATATCGCAGAGGCGGGCGATATGATTGAAGCGATTGACCCTTGGGGTGCGAAAATCCGCTTTATTTCCAAAGCTTAAACGTAATCTCTTTTGAAAATGATTCAGGGGCTGTCCGTTTGACGGCCCTGCATTTGTCTGCAGTTTGGGTTTGCAGGCCCGCAGCAACCGTTTTCTTGTCAGTAGAAGGCATTGCGCCTGGCGGCAAATGGGATGCGGTGCTTGAAGCTTGATCTACGCTGACGCAAACGGATTGATGCAAAAATGATGGCGGGGAAATCCCCGCCGCGTTTATTTCAGTTTTTCTTTTACGATCCCGGAGGCTTTCGCAAAGTCCATCTGGCCGGGATAGCGCTCCTTGAGTGCGGCCATACATTTGCCCATGTCGCGAAGACCAGCGGAACCCGTTTCCTCAACAATCCTGCCGCAGATTTCTTTCATTTTTTCCTCTGAAAGCTGCTGCGGCATGAATTCGCGGATGATAGCCATTTCCTCGCGTTCCTGCTGGGCAAGATCGGTTCGTCCAGCTTCCTCGTAGGTCTTGGAGGATTCTTCGCGCTGCTTGATCATCTTGGCGAGAATCTGCAAAATTTCATCATCGCTGGCGCGCTCCTGTCCGGGCGCACGCTGGGCGATATCGCGGTCTTTTATCGCAGCCATAATCAGACGAATGGTCGAAAGACGTCGGGTGTCTTTCGCCTTCATTGCCTCTTTCATGGCATTGGCGAGTTTGTCGCGCATTGGATTTGTCCCTGTATCAAACGAGCCTCAAGCGCTCGATTTTCATCTTTGGCGGCCACAAATAGGTTGTTGCATTGCAGCGTTCAAGGCCTGTATTTTAACCGAACTCATAGACCCTGAAAGGGGTCGGGATCAATCTTTGTGATCAATTCGTTGAAAAGATTGGTTTTTTATTTGCCAGCTTTCCACAGATGGTGATTGACGCTTGGGCTGTCGATGACTATTTTCCCAAGCCTAGCGATAACAACTAAAGCCATCATCCGCGCGCGGGAAACCTGCGGCGCGGTTTTTGCCGCGAACAACATTATTGAGGCCGCCATGACCGCTACAGCTCCCTGGACACAAGAAAAACCCACCGCGCTTCTGGTGCTTGCCGATGGTACAGTGATTGAAGGCAGGGGCATTGGTGCCGAAGGCTCTGTTCAGGCGGAAGTCTGTTTCAACACGGCGCTTACGGGTTACGAGGAAATTCTGACTGACCCGTCCTATCTCGGCCAGATTGTGACATTCACATTCCCGCATATTGGCAATGTCGGCACGAATGATGAAGATATTGAAGATCTGACGCCCGCTGCGCGTAACGGTGCGGTCGGTGTTATCTTCAAGGCTGACATTACTGACCCGTCCAACTACCGCGCCGCCAAGCACCTCGACGAGTGGCTGAAGGCGCGCGGTATTATTGGTCTTTCAGGCATCGACACGCGGGCGCTGACCGCATGGATTCGCGAAAACGGCATGCCGAATGCCGTCATTGCGCATGAGTCCAACGGCAACTTCGATGTCGAAAAGCTGAAGGCGGAAGCCAAAGCTTGGAGTGGTCTGGAAGGTCTTGATCTCGCTATCAAGGCGACAACAGGCCAGTCGGTGCGCTGGAACGAACAGCCCTGGAAATGGAACGAGGGGGCATCAGAACTGGGCGATGCGGATGCCAGATATCACATCGTGGCGCTCGACTTTGGTGTGAAGCGCAATATTTTGCGCCTCTTCGCCGGTCTCGATTGCCGCGTTACGGTTATGCCAGCGACATCGTCCGCCGAAGAGGTTTTGGCGCACAAGCCGGACGGCATCTTCCTCTCCAATGGTCCTGGCGATCCGGCAGCGACCGGTGAATATGCCGTGCCGGTCATCAAGCAGCTCGTTGAAACCGGCATTCCGGTTTTCGGCATTTGCCTCGGTCACCAGATGCTGGCGCTGGCGCTCGGTGGTACCACGATGAAAATGCATCAGGGCCACCATGGCGCCAACCACCCGGTGAAGGATTATACGACCGGCAAGGTCGAGATTGTTTCCATGAACCACGGCTTTGCCGTTGATTCAAAAAGCCTGCCTAAGGGTGTTGAAGAAACACATGTTTCTCTCTTTGACGGAACCAATTGCGGCCTGCGTCTGACGGGCAAGCCGGTCTTCTCCGTGCAACACCACCCGGAAGCTTCGCCTGGCCCGCAGGATAGCCATTATCTCTTCCGCCGCTTCCTCAACCTCGTGCGTGAGCACAAGGGCGAACCGGCGCTGGCCGAACGATAAGAACTTTCTTGGGCGGCAGTTAACGCTGCCGCTTGAGGAGTGTGAAGAAACGCGCATTCAAGAGAACTGCCGCAGTGGCCAGTCCGCCCAGATAGCCAAACCATATGCCGTTTCCGCCGATGCCGACGGGGAAGGCAAGGATATAGGCAGAGGGAAAGCCTACCAGCCAATAGCTGATCATTGCCAGGACCA
>JBNKQT010000280.1:0-7358 GCA_050297115.1 Ensifer sp.
TTACTGAACTTGTGCTCCAGCCACATGGCCAGCAGCACTTCCTGCACTTTTCGCTCCAATGTTCTCTCAGGCGACAAAAACAGGTTTTTGGCAAGCTGCTGGGTCAGCGTTGAGCCGCCTTGCACCAGACGACCACTCATAACGTTTGTTACCATGGCGCGTGCAAAACCAATCGGGTCAAAACCGAAGTGATAGTAGAATCGCCGATCCTCAATCGAAATCACGGCCTGCGGAATATAGGGCGACATATTATCAAGGGTCAGTGCTTCGCCGCCGGTGGCGCCGCGATTGGCAATTGTTGTTCCATCAACAGCAAGGATTTTGATGTTCGGCGGACGCTCCGGGATAGACCATGAGGTGGCACTGGGCATTTGCGCGGCAAAATAAAGCACGAGACCGCCCACAGCGATACCGCCCCAAAGGCCAACCACCAGGGACCAGTAGACGACAAAGCGCACGAATCCCATCAGGCCACCAGGTGAGCGGCGACTTCTTTTGGCATTTTTCTTGCCACGGGCGGTGCTGCCACGTTTTCGCGCGGAGTTGCCCGCAGCATTTCTGCTCGTGCCATTCGCTTCGAAATGTGGCTCGATCCGTTTTTTTGAGCGGGATTTTTTTGCCATATGCCCCGTTGTGAACGCTTAATGAAGTGTGTGCCCTGAACTGTAAATGCGGCGAATTAAGGGGCGGTTAAGGAAAAGGTGCTGCGCCCGACATTGCCTCAATTGGTATTGTCGTCGGGTTTTTCAATGGGTCGAAAATATGGCATTTTTCGTGAAAAATATTTAATTTTCAAAACGTTGCAAAACTTCTTCGGTGCGCGCATATCAACTCCTGTCCTTTGGCCATTGGCAGCCGGAACGACGGCCAAGACCAAAGCTTGAAAAGCAATCCAAAGGAGAAGAGAAATGTATAAATCTTTTGTCGCACTCACCACCGCTGCCGTCATCGCCATCGGGGGGACTGCCTATGCTGTTGAAAAGGCCGATACGGCAAAGACGCCGCAGACAAGTGCCGAGGACGGTTTTCTGGATCTTTCCAAAGATGGCATAACCGCCATGCGCGATATCCGCGCGGCCCGCATAGCCATATTCAATGGCGAAACCGACGAAGCGCTTGTCAAAATCAAGGAAGCCCAATCGGCGGCGGATGCCGCAGCCAAGCAGAGCGTCAAGCTGGACAAGTTTGCAGGCGAGGGGCCAACGGACCTCAAGAAGGGTCAGGACTACGTCCCGATTTGCTCTGCGGTTTCGGTGACCGAGACTGAAAATCTGTCGGCGCAGCATGTCGGGCGTTTGACCAAGGCCAATATGGCATTGCGCACGGGTGACAATGCCGCCGCTGCTGCGGCGCTCAAAGCCGTGCCCGGCGAAATTCAGTATTCCTTCGCTTCCGTGCCGCTGGACAGACTTGTTGGCGATGTTGAAAACGCCAAGGCCCAGTTGGATAAAGGTCAATTTCAGGAAGCAAACCTGACCCTGAAGGGGATTGAAGACAGCGTTGATATTCATCGTTTCACGATGGACGGCTTGAGCGGAAACATGAAGGTCAGCGATATCTCAATGGCCCAGCCGGCGCAAAATGACAGCACGCCTGCGGTAGACGAAAACAGCTAACGCAACTGAAGGCATCTGCAAAAGAGGGCGGCGATGTGCCGCCCTTTTCGCTTTGGGTCATCAGTTTGCCAAAGCATCCATAATCCGTACCCATGAGCGAATGCCCTTGTGGAAGGATTTCAGATTGTATTTCTCATTGGGCGAATGGATTGCGTCGTCATTGAGCGCATAGCCTATCAGCAGCGAATCCATGCCCAGCATATTCTGGAAGTCGCCCACAATCGGGATCGAACCACCCATGCCGATCGTAACCGCCGGGTTTGGCCATTCATCGGAAAGGGCCGCTTTGGCTTTTGTTAGCGCCGGAGAATCATAGGGCAACTGAATGCCGGGTGATGCACCGTGCTCATGAAATTCAACCGAGCAGTCAGCCGGAATTTGTGCCTGAACAAATGCCCGGAAGTTCTCGCGAATTTTTGCCGGGTCCTGTTTACCAACGAGGCGGAAGGACACTTTTGCCGATGCTTGAGCGGCGATGACGGTCTTGAACCCTTCGCCAGTATAGCCGCCGGTGATGCCGTTGACTTCTGCTGTCGGGCGGGCCCATGTCAGTTCCAGTATGGAACGGCCCTTTTCGCCGGATGGAATGGAAAGGCCGACGGATTCCAGTATATCGGAACGGCCCGCGCCAAGCTTCTCCCAGCTTTCTTTCACATTTTGTGGTGTTTCTTCCACCCCGTCATAAAAGCCGGGAATGGTTACTGCGCCAGTCTCGTCATGCATGCTTGCCAGCACTTTGGACAAGATGTGGATGGGGTTGGCCGCAGCGCCGCCATAGAAACCTGAATGCAGGTCGCGGCTGGCTGCCAGCACGGTGATTTCTTCGCCGACTAAACCACGTAACCCGGAAGAAATTGCTGGTGTGTCAGCATCCCACATGCCCGTATCGCATACGAGCGCGAAATCCGCCTTCAACTCTTCAGTATTGGCTTCCAGGAAAGGCTTCAAAGATGGAGAACCGGATTCCTCTTCGCCTTCAAACAGGATCGATACGCGGATTGGCAAGCTGCCATGTGTGTCTTTATAGGCCCTGCAGGCTTCCACAAAGGTCAGAAGCTGGCCCTTGTCGTCGGATGTGCCGCGTCCTGTTATGATTTCGCGTCCGTCCTTGTCCTTGCGTACGGCCGGGGCGAAAGGGTCATTGTCCCAAAGCTCAATCGGGTCCACCGGTTGTACGTCATAGTGGCCGTAAAACAGCACATGCGGTGCATTCGCGTCTGCCGCTTCATGGTGCGCCACCACCATCGGGTGGCCGGGCGTGTCGCGCAGGGATGCCTCAAAACCGAGATCGCTCAGCGTGGAGACCAGAAATTCGCCTGCCTTTCGGCATTCAGCCTTGTAGGCCGGGTCTGTCGAAATGGATTTGATCCGTACAAGATCGAAAAGCTTTTCAAGACTGGAATTGAGGTTGTCGTCAGCGCGCTGGAGCACGTTTGCAATATCGGCCATCGGAAATTCCTGATTCGGTTTGTTTCACGCAGTTCGTGGTGAGAGATAGGCGCGAAATCTGGACCCCGCAAGGCGGAAGGTCAAACGGGAATTTGCCGAACATCACTGATTTTGCTGTCTGAGGGCGCATCACCCTCTTCCAGCTTGCGAGCGTTTTCCACCGCCCAGCGCATGTACTCCAAAAGCAGTTCACGCTCAAAACGGCGGAAACCGGAAAAAAGGGCGTCATCGGCCTGAGTGGCGGCATCAAGCGCGCCACTTTCAAGCGATTTGGCCTTTTCAGTCAGAAATAGAAGTTGCGCCCGCTTGTCACTTGGGTGCGGCTTGCGCTCAACCAGCCCGTCGCGCACCATGCGCGCCAATGTATTGGCAATTGTTGCCTGCTCGATCTCCAGCCGTTCAACAAGCTGGCGCTGGGTAATCCCGTCTTCATTCCAAAGCGTGACAAGAATGGGAAACTGACCAGGCGTGATGCCAAGGCTGGAAACACTCTCCTGCAGAGAGCGTGAAAAACCTTTCGCCAGCAAGCTGGAAAGGTAGACCGCGGATTCCATCAGATCATGCGCCATGGGTCTTCCATAAACGCCCAGCCGATTCGCGTCCAATTAAAAAAGAAAGCAGGCTATAGATTTTTCCACTGCACGCCCACTCCAAGGTGGCTGCGTTGCCCCGACAAAAGAAAAAGGCCGCCATGGCTGGAGGTGCCCATGGCGGCCGTGAATAGGGTGGGACAAAGGCCCGGAGAGGGGACTTTAGGCCTTTGTCCTTATGTCTGCAACGGGCGGGGGACAGGCCGGTTGCAAGACGTCTCGGCGTGATCAATCGCCGGTGTTTAGGAGATGGCCCCGAGAATGTGTCTTTTCAAGGGAAGCTTCGATTACAAATTTGTAATCAATTCGTGAGGTCTGTGTGATCGTTTTCGGCGGCCTGAAAACAAAGAGACTTTTTGCCTTCATTCGGGCATCGATTGCAGCTTCCCCTGTTAACGGGAAAAGAAAAACCGCCATGGAATAGGCGGGTTCCATGACGGTTAATCTTTTATCTGCGCCAATCGGGGGCGGCGCTTTTTCTTCCCGAGCCGGGGACTTGGCTCATGTTGGGAAACCGGTTTTTCACCGATTGATTCGAATAAAACATCCAAATGTGGCAAGAGAATGGAGAAAATCGTGCAGGATTTTGTCGAGCCGCATTTGCTCTACCATCGCAGTGTGATTGTATCTTGGACACTCTGCTTGCGCGTTCAAAATTGCCTTGTATTGAAGCAAAGTGCGCATGGACCTTCTTGCCCGCCCGCGCTATCCATGTGCCCATGAAAAAAGGCGATCATCTCTTTCTTGTCGACGGGTCCGGATTTATCTTCCGTGCCTTCCACGCAATCCCTTCGCTAACCCGCAAATCGGATGGTTTGCCGGTCAATGCGGTTTCGGGCTTCTGTAATATGCTTTGGAAGCTTCTGGCGGATGCGCGCGACACATCCGTCGGGGTGACGCCAACGCACTTTGCGGTCATTTTCGATCATTCCTCGAAAACCTTCCGCAATGATCTCTACCCCGAGTACAAGGCCAATCGTTCTGCCCCACCGGAAGATCTCATTCCCCAGTTCAGTCTCATCCGCAAGGCAACAGAAGCCTTCAACTTGCCTTGCATCGAACTGCCGGGCTATGAGGCCGACGACCTGATCGCCACCTATGCCCGCCAGGCGGAAGCTGCAGGCGCGGATGTCACCATTATCTCGTCTGATAAAGACCTCATGCAACTCGTGACTGAAAACGTGCATATGTATGATGCGATGAAGGATCGGCAGATTTCTGTTCCCGAAGTCATCGAAAAATGGGGTGTTCCGCCGGAAAAGATGATCGACCTGCAGGCCATGACGGGCGATTCGACCGACAATGTGCCCGGCATTCCCGGTATCGGTCCCAAGACTGCAGCGCAGCTTCTGGAAACGTTTGGTGATCTTGATACGCTTCTGGAACGCGCCGAGGAGATCAAGCAGAATAAGCGTCGAGAAAATATCATCGCGAATCGCGAATTGGCTTTGGTCTCGCGGCAGCTTGTGACGCTCAAGGTCGATACGCCAGTTGAAGTTGGTATAGAAGATTTTGTGCTGCATCCGCAGGATGGGCCTAAACTCATAGCCTTCCTCAAGGCCATGGAATTCACAACGCTTACCCGCCGGGTCGCGAGCGCGACGGACAGCGAAGCCGATGCCATTGATGCGGCCAATATTGAGGTGGAATGGGGTGCTGAAGCGCATGGCCCGGACCTCGACAAAGGGGATGCGCCAAATGCACCTCCACCGTCTGTTGTGCAGGCAGTCAAGACTGCAGACGCAGAAGGCAGTGAAGGCTTCAAACCGTCTGATCTGGCTGCCGAGCGGGCGGCCCGCTTTGCCGCCTTGCCGATCAATCACGATGCCTATGAAACGATCCGCGATACCGCGACGTTGAAGGAATTCATCGATCTGGCCCGCGAAACCGGCATCGTTTGCTTTGATACGGAAACCACATCGCTCGACCCGATGCAGGCAGAGCTTGCAGGGCTCTCGCTGGCAATTGCGAAGAATGATGTCTCACCTGAGGGCACGGACATTCGCGCGGGCTATGTGCCCATCGGCCACAAATCGGGTCAGGGCGACCTGTTGGGTGGCGGATTGGCGGAAGACCAAATCCCGCTTGGTGAGGCGCTCGACCTGTTGAAGCCGTTGCTTGAGGACACGTCCGTTCTCAAGATCGCGCATAATATGAAATATGACTGGCTGGTCATGAAGCGCCACGGCATTTCGATTGCCGGTTTTGATGACACGATGCTCATTTCCTATGTGCTCGATGCGGGCAAGGGCGGGCAGGGCATGGATGCGCTGTCGGAAAAATGGCTCGGCCACAAGCCGATCGCGTTTAAGGATGTTGCCGGTTCCGGCAAATCCGCCGTCACCTTTGACTTTGTCGATATTGCGCGTGCCACAACCTATGCTGCGGAAGATGTGGATGTCACGCTTCGCCTCTGGATGATCCTCAAGCCGCGTCTTGCTGCTGAAGGTCTCATGAGCGTTTACGAG
The DNA here is from genome assembly GCA_050297115.1 of Ensifer sp. GTDB lineage: Bacteria > Pseudomonadota > Alphaproteobacteria > Rhizobiales > Rhizobiaceae > Ensifer_A. The sequence goes on from JBNKQT010000280.1 coordinate 6,124, forward strand.
CGTCTGGAGCGTCCGCTTGTGGATGTGCTGGCGCGTATGGAAGAGCGCGGCATTTCCGTTGACCGCCAAATCCTCTCTCGCCTCTCCGGCGAATTGGCACAGGGCGCCGCCGCGCTCGAAGATGAAATCCAGAAGCTTGCCGGTGAAACCTTCAATCCCGGCTCTCCAAAACAGCTTGGCGAGATTCTCTTCGGCAAGATGGCGCTTCCTGGCGGTACGAAAACCAAGTCCGGCCAGTGGTCCACCTCCGCGCAGGTGCTTGAAGACCTTGCCGCCGAAGGCCATGAACTGCCGCGCAAGATTGTCGATTGGCGTCAGATCACCAAGCTCAAATCCACCTATACGGATGCGTTGCCGGGTTACATTCACCCCGAGACCAAGCGGGTCCACACCTCATACTCGCTGGCTTCGACCACGACGGGCCGACTATCCTCATCCGAGCCCAACTTGCAGAATATTCCCGTGCGCACAGCCGAAGGCCGCAAGATTCGTACAGCCTTCGTTGCCACACCCGGGCACAAGCTTGTCTCTGCTGACTACAGCCAGATCGAGCTTCGCGTACTCGCCCATGTCGCTGACATTCCTCAGCTCAAGCAAGCCTTTGCCGACGATATGGATATTCACGCGATGACGGCATCGGAAATGTTTGGCGTGCCGGTGAAGGATATGCCGAGCGAAGTGCGCCGTCGCGCCAAGGCCATCAACTTCGGCATTATCTACGGCATTTCTGCCTTTGGTCTGGCGAACCAGCTCGGCATCGCCCGTGGCGAGGCGAGCGACTATATCAAGAAATATTTCGAGCGCTTCCCCGGCATCAAAGACTATATGGAAGACACGAAGGCATTCGCGCGCGAGCATGGCTATGTGGAAACCATTTTCGGCCGCCGCGCTCATTATCCTGACATCAATTCATCCCAGCCCTCGCACCGCGCCTTCAACGAGCGCGCAGCCATTAACGCCCCCATTCAGGGTTCGGCAGCCGACATTATCCGCCGCGCCATGGTGCGGATGGATGACGTATTGGCGGAGGCGAAACTCAACGCTCGCATGCTTCTTCAGGTTCACGACGAATTAATCTTCGAGGTTGAAGACGAGGAGGTCGAAAAGACCATCTCGGTCGTTGTTGACGCCATGGAAAATGCTGCCTTCCCGGCGGTTGCCATGAATGTCCCGTTGAAGGTTGATGCGCGCGCGGCGCATAATTGGGACGAGGCGCACTGAGGTTGCGGTTGCTG
>JBNKQT010000281.1:0-11509 GCA_050297115.1 Ensifer sp.
TCAACGGAGCCGTCCTCGGCCTTGCCCGCTTCCTTCTCGGCTATCACACGGTTGACCGCATCAGAGGTGGATGAAAGTTTCACCTGCTCAACGCTGACGCCATAGAGTGCTTCGGTCTGCTCACCCACCCATTCGATGAAGGCGTTGGTGCGCGGATCGCCACCCCAGGCATTCCAGTAGACAGTCTGGCCCTTGGCTTTTTCCAAAGTCGTATTCCAGTCATCCGCTGCGAAGGCAGGTGAACCGACGGCCAGAATGGTGGTGGCGAGAAGTAGCAGGCGTTTCATAAATGCTCCCGTTTCATATTTGGTATTATGGTTGTTCGATTGTGCTGCTATGCACAGCTGTTGTTTCATCTGCTGCCTTGAAGGCGATCCAGCCCTGGATCCAGCGGATGACCGTCGTGATGAAGCAAATGACGGAAAAGACATAGGCAATTGCAGCGAAGCTGCCGGGCAGCAGGCACATGAGGATGAGGAAACCGATTGTCTCAGCCCCTTCGGCCAGACCACCAAGATAGAAGATGCCTTTCTGCGGATAGTGCTCTGTTGTCAATTTTCGCCTCTCAGCCAGAACGGAGAAGGCCAGAAAGCTGGAGCCTGTTCCAACGAAAGACGTAATGAGAACGGCGGCGGCAAGCGCATTAGCCTGCGGGTCGGCCAGCGCAAAGCCGAGCGGGACCGTGGCGTAGAAGAAGAAATCAAGCGCAATATCGATGAAAGCACCGCGGTCTGTTGGCGTCGTGCTGCGGGCAACTGCGCCATCCAGGCCATCGTGCAAACGGTTCACAAGAATAACGAAAAGCGCAAGGCCATATTGGTGCAAAGCCAGCAACGGCAGAGCCGTGAGGCCAATCAGAAACCCGGTGACCGAGATCGTGTTGGCCGAAACACCATGCTCGACCAAAAGATTGGCAAAAGGCTGAAGCAGCCGCTTCTGTATAGGGAGAATATAGCGGTCAATCATGCGGCACCTCCCCGCCAGAAGCGGTGGTAACGCTCAAGAAAGCGCAATTGCCACGACGAAACATGTTTGCGCCGCCACTCGCCCGCCGCATATTTGTTGGCCTCTGCCAGCGTCGGGTAAGTGTGGATGGTGCTGAGTATCTTGTTGAGGCCGAGGCCATGTTTCATGGCCAGAACGAATTCCGCCAAAAGGTCGCCTGCATGTTCGCCCACGATGGTGACACCAAGGATCTGATCCTTACCCGGCGGTGTGAGAACCTTCACAAAGCCCTGCGCTGAACCGTCAGCAATGGCGCGGTCAAGATCATCGAGACCATAGCGGGTCACTTCAACCGCGATGCCCTTTTCGGCAGCATCCAGTTCATTGAGGCCAACGCGAGCAACTTCAGGGTCGGTGAATGTGGCCCAGGGAATAACGCGATAGTCGGCCTTGAATTTCTTCAAGTCGCCGAAGAGCGCATTGACAGAAGCAAACCATGCCTGATGGGAGGCGGTGTGGGTGAACTGGTAGGGGCCGGCTACATCGCCCGCTGCAAGGATATTGGGAAAGATGGTTTCAAGATATTCGTTGGTTTCTACCGTGCGGTTGGTCTTGATGCCAAGTTCTTCAAGGCCAAAACCAGTGAGGCGCGGTGCACGGCCAACGGCGCAAATCAGCTCGTCAAAAGCGATTTCCTTTTGCTCGCCGCCATGTTCCACCACAATGATCTTTTCGCCATTTTCCACCTTGCAGGCGACGGCCTTGTGTTCGGTCAAAACGCGAACGCCATCGGCTTCCAGAGACTGGCGGGCAAATTCGGAAACTTCCTCGTCTTCGCGAATAAGAATGCGCGGAGCCATTTCGATTTGAGAGACTTCAGAACCAAGCCGGACAAAACTCTGGGCCAGCTCACTACCGATAGGGCCACCGCCCAGCACAACAAGACGTTTGGGTGGCGTATCGCGGTCAGCGAACGTCTCCCACAGTGTATCGGAAGTGAGATAGCCGGTGTCGTCCAGACCGGGCAGAGGCGGTACAAAGGGGCTTGCCCCTGTGGCAATCACAATGGCGCGGGTGGTGAGCGTGCGCACCGCACCATCTGCCATTGTGACCTCCACCGTCCATGGGTCCTTGATGCGCGCATAGCCATTCAACACCTCCGCGCCCAAACCCTCGTAGCGCTCGACACTGTCATGGGGGGCAATGTCGGCAATGACTTTGTGAATGCGTGCCATGACGGTGCGGAAGGAAAAACTCGGCTCAACGGCATTCAGGCCGTAGTTGTCGGCGTGACGCATCTGGTGGGCAAGTTTTGCGCTCTTGATCAAGGCTTTGGAAGGCACACAACCATAGTTCAGGCAGTCGCCACCCATTTTACCAGCTTCAACCAGCGTCACCTTGGCCTTCACGGTGGTCGCAATATAGGTGCTTACAAGACCGGCCGCGCCTGCGCCGATGACAACAAGATTACGATCAAAACGCTCAGGCTTCGTCCAGCCTTCATAGACTTTACCGCGCTTGAAAAAGGCAATGCCCGCCTTGGCCAGCCACGGCAGAATACCGATCAGCACGAATGAGGTGATAATTCCCGGAGAAAGCACATCTCCGAGACTATCGACCTTGGCAAGCTGAGTGCCCGCCAGCACATAGACAATCGTGCCAGGCAGCATGCCAAGCTGGCTGACCCAATAATAGGTCCATGCGCGAAGGGGCGTGAGGCCCATAACCAGATTGACCACGAAGAAGGGAAAAGCGGGAATAAGCCGGAGCGTGAAGAGATAAAACGCACCATCCTTTTCAACGCCGGCATTGATAGGCGCAAGCTGACGCGCAAACCGCTGTTGCACCACATCGCGCAGCAAGGTGCGCGCAACGAGGAAAGCGAGCAGCGCACCCAAGGAGGCCGCAAAAGAAATGACGATGAGGCCGGTGGTGAAACCAAACAGGGCGCCACCAGCCAGTGTGGCCAGGGCCGCGATGGGAAGAGAAACAGCGGCGATCAAAACGTAAAGCAGGAAGAAAAGAACCACCGCCAGAACGGGGCTCTCCACAATCCAGCCCCGCAATGCATCAAGATTGCTCTTCAGGTCGGCAAGTGTCGGCAGACTATCACCAAAAAGCGCATAAGTGCCGACAATCAATGCGGCCAACGCAACAAAAAGAACTATGCGCTTCACTCGGGTGTCTCCAAACTTTTAGCTGGATTGAAAGTCATCAAGGATGGCAATTTCAACCACATTTTATCTGGCCGCACCTTGGCACATTTCAAAACAGAATACCCATCAACGCATTTCAAATAGTCGTGAAAGCTGTTTACCATAAGGTGTTTATACATGGGCATCAGATTTCAGCTCATGTTTTGAAACAGCTTCATGAAGCGTCGGTCGATAAAGTCTTTCCAAAACCAAACCCAGCGCCCTTCCCAGGACCAATTACCCCAGGAAGCAATGCCCGTGCCCTTGCCGCTGGCCATGATGTAAAGCGAATGCTTTCTCGCCTTATAGGGCAGCATCTCGCCACCTCGCACAGCAGCGATCAGGTTTTCGGCAAGAATCGGCCCCGCCTTCACGGCATGAACACCGGAGCGTGGCAGATGCACATCTGTGCGCGATGAAATATCGCCGGTGGCAAAGATGTTTGGGTGGGAAACACTACGCAGGTGCGCGTTTGTGGCAACAAAGCCATCGCTATCCAGCTGGAGCTTTGTCTCTTGAAGCCAGACCGGGGCACGTGCACCAGTAGCGGCCAGAACCCAGTCAGGATTGAGGCAATCACCAGAAGAAAGGCGCAAACCACCGTCTTCCCCCTTGGCGCGCCCATCAATGAGTGTGATATCGGCGCGTTGAAGTGCTGAGCGCACACGCTTGCGCACGACAGGCGCATGCTCATGCAAGAGACCAGAATTGCCAATCACAAGCGATACGTCCGCAGCCAGGCCTGCATCTTTCAATGCCGTCTTGCAGACAAGCGATAGTTCAACACCGGCAGCACCGCCACCAACGACCGCAAGCGACACTGACGGTCGCCCACTTGCCTCTTCCATCACTGACTGCCAATCGGCCTGAAATTTATCCAGCGGTTTGGCCGAAAGAAGTTTGTCTTCAAGACCCTTCGCCCAAGGGTTTTGCGCTTCCCCGCCAATGTCCAGAGACAGGACATCGTAGTGCAGGGTGCGACCGTCCCCAAGTGTGATGCTGGCAGCATCCGCATCAATGGCTATGACGGGCTGGAGGATGAGTTTGACACCTGCCGCCTCCGCAACAGGCCGTATATCAATGCGACAATCTTTCTCCGCATATTTGCCTGCAATCCAGCCGGGCAACATGCCGGAATAATATTGCCACTGAGTTGGGGTCACCAAAATGATCTCGGTATTGGCAAGCTCTTCAGCAGCCAATCGCCTCAACGTTACAAGGTGGGCGTGCCCACCGCCTGCCAATATGAGTCGCTTCATGATGAGGCGGACATTAGGCGTGCGTTGATCCGGCGTAAATACATATCGTCATCACGATGTGTTGTGCGGAACGTGAACTGCGGCTTTCAGGATGAAAGCCGGTCCGGCACTCGCAAGGGGCTGGGGTTTGGGGCGGCGAGACCGGACCGGGCGATGTCTGAGAAACCCCCGCAAAATGCAATGGCAAGCGTTGGCCCGCCTGGTCTCCCCGATACGCGATTCGAAAACTGACATTGGATTGGGGCAGGCTTTTGTTTGAAATGGGGCGATAAGGGGACCAGATAAACATCCGAAAATCGTGATATTTTGTGATATCGTCAGGACGGCAATTGCCCCGGACGGGTTGCATTTCAATCTCGTTCAGGCAAACTGTCATGAAAGTGACACGACCGCAAAAGGAGCACTGCGTGGTTGAACAATCCGATTTGCACCGGCCTGGATCAGGAAATAGCGGCTCGCAGAAGGGGGATGTCATTGATCTCAGAGAGTATAAAAAGGCAAAAAACCCGCTGCCGGTGACCTTTCATCGCCGCGAGTTGGACGCCATTCTCTGGATCTACGGACGTATGGTGGGTGAAGGCGAATGGCGCGACTATGCCATCGACCATAATAAGGATGCTGCAGTGTTTTCCGTTTTTAAACGCTCCGGCGAATTACCGCTTTATCAGATCGTGAAAAATCCAAAGCTTGCGAACAAACAGGGTGCGTTCAGTGTGGTGAACACGCATGGCATGGTGCTGAAACGCGGTGGCGACCTGAAACAGGTGTTGAAGGTTTTCGACAAGGCGCTGAAGCTGGTGGAAACCTGATCGGCACGTCCTGCTATTGGTAAAGCGGACCGGGATAGGCTTCTTTATCGGGAGTACTATCACTCCCCTCACCCAACGCTAATTGCATGAAATATGTATCCAGCCATTTACCGAACTTGAAACCGGAGGCTTTCATGCAGCCGGTGTGTTCGAACCCCAACGACGCATGAAGCGCGAATGATCCCGCACTTTCGCCACCAATAACGGCCACCATCTGACGAAAACCAAGGGCGGTGCACCGACGAAGCAGTTCCGACAACAGTGCCTTGCCAAGCCCTTTGCCGCGCGCTTCTGGCGCAAGATAGATCGAATCCTCAACAAACCAGTTATAGGCAGGCCGAGTGCGAAAGGCAGACGCATAGGCATAACCCAGTACCGTGCCCTGATCATCCTCAGCCACGATATACGGATATCCGTTGGATGTGATGGTCGTGAAACGCTGTTCCATTTCCACTGTGCCGGGAGCCGTCAGTTCGTAAGTCGCGGAATCGTTTTCGACCGACTCCGCATAGATAGCTGTGATGACCGGAATGTCTGCGCGGACCGCGTCACGGATATTGAGCATTGGAAAACCATTATCGGAAAGACATAGATATTGTAATCGCGCACAAGCACGAAGTTCAACAAAAAAGGCGGCCAAAGAGACCGCCTTTTCCGTTGTATGTGAACCGTTCAACTATTCGCGAGCCGCACCGACAAAGCGCAACAGGAACAGGAACAGGTTGACGAAGTCGAGGTAGAGGGTGAGAGCACCCATGATAGCCTTGCGGCCCATAACCTCGGCACCATCGCCTTCGTAGTACATTTCCTTGATCTTCTGGGTATCCCAGGCAGTCAGACCGGCAAAGATGAGAACACCGAGAACCGAGATCGCCCAGCCAAGGCCGGAAGACTGCAGGAAGATGTTAACAAGCGATGCGATAATCAGACCGAAAAGACCCATGACCATGAAGGAGCCCATGCCGGACAGGTCACGCTTGGTGGTGTAACCGTAGAGCGAAAGGGCACCGAAGGATGCTGCCGTGATGAAGAACGTCTGCACTACGCTTTCGCCCGTGTAGATGAGCAAAATCGAAGACAGGGACGCACCCATGAGGGCCGCGTAAATCCAGAACGTGGTCTGCGCCGCGCTCACCGACATTTTATGCACCCGGAAGCTCAGGAAGAAGACCAGACCCAACGGGGCAAGCATGACAACCCACTTCAACGGGCTGGCATAGAGCGTTGCGCCAAGGCTGGTCAGACCAGTAATCTGACCAGCGTCATTGGTGACGACAGCCATCGAAAACAGCGCCCAGGCAGCTACGCCCGTGATCGCCACACCAATCGCCATAAGATTGTAGACCTTCAGCATATATGTGCGAAGGCCCTCATCAATCTCCACGCCGGACTGGGTTTGTGCCCGGGTTTCAAAATTGCGAAGTTCTGCCATTTTTTCCTCTCGTTTAACTCCATTTATGCCTGAAGGCCGCTCAAAACCGGCATTCAGACAAGGGGAGTACGATTTCTCGATATCGAATATGAGGACTCGACACACCATATGCAAGGGGCGTGGCGTTAAAATTATCGTTACAATTCAGTAAGGCAGACGCAACATCAGAGTTCCCTGAGCACCGGCGCTGCCTTTTGTCCCAAAACGCGCCACGTGCCAATGAGACCTGTTCCAACGGTGAGAACAAGGGCGATGATGCTGGTGGAGACAGCCACCGTGGGCAAGAAGGCTGATGGAAGTTGCATGATGAGCGCAATGACGGCATAGGCAGCAAGCCCACCCGCCAGAAGTGCAAAAGCCGCAACAGCAAGCCCTAAAAGCAGGTATTCCAGCACAAAAGCCTTCATGAGCGTACGTCGCGTGGCGCCAAGAGTCTTGAGCACGACAGCGTCATGGATGCGCGCCCGGTTGCCCGCAGCCAGCGCACCTGCAAGCACCAGAATGGAGGTTACGAGCGCGATGGATCCTGCGGCACGAATGGCAATGGCCAATTGACCAACCAACTGGCTCACGGTTTCCAGCGCATCCTCAACCTCAATCGTTGTGATACCGGGATAGGCGTTGGTAATATCACGAACGATATTGGCACCTTCCGCAAGTCCGGCCTCACCCTTGTCCAGTGTAGCAAGCCAGGCATGCGGCGCACCGCGGAACGTGTTGGGTGAGAAAACCATGACGAAATTGATCGACAGGCTTTGCCACTCTACCTGACGCAGGTTGGCAATGCGGGCGGTGATGCTGCGGCCAAGCACATTGACGGTGACCGTATCACCCAGTTTCAGGCCTATTTCGCCAGCCTCTTCCGACGAGAAGGAAACAAGCGGCTCTCCATTATAATCGGCAGGCCACCATTCACCCGCACTCAATGTCGAGTTTTCGGGAATGTTCTCTGAATAGGTGATCCCGCGATCCCCGCGCAAAACCCAGCGACCGCCGGGTGCAACATTGTCCGGGTTTGGCGCAACACCGTTCAGTTCCAGAATACGCCCGCGCAGCATCGGCACTTCCTGAAGGTCACCGCCCGGCGCATCGTTTTTGATGATCTGCCGGAAGCCTTCAAGGTCAGCCGACTGAATGTCGATGAAGAAATAGTCTGGCGCGCGCTGCGGCAGGCTGGCCGTGAGCGCCTGACGCAAATTGCCATCAATCAGCGACAGGGAAACCAGAAGCGTTAGCCCAAGGCCAAGCGACAGGATGACCGGTGTGGTGAGAGCGCCGGGACGGTGGATGTTGTCGACGGCAAGGCGCAGAGTGGGAGATGAGGCACGCGGTGCCTTCTTCGCCAGCCATGCAATGCCAAAGGCGACGAGGCGCAGAACAACGAAAATGGCGGTGATTGCACCCAGGAAGGCTGCGGCAATGAACCAGTCTTCCGCAGTCACAATGGCAAGAAGGCCGATGGCAGCAAAAAGAAGAGCGGCGGCAAACAGATAGGCGATTTCCGGAAGGCCACCGTCTTCAAAGCTTTGCTCCCGGAAAAGTGCGGTGGCCGGAACCTTGCGGGCCTGCCCCAGCGGCAGGATGGCGAAGGCAAGTGCGGTCAAAATTCCAAACAGCGCGGCAAGCGCGAGGGCACCGGGATAGAGCCGGAAGCCCGTCTCCACCGGCAGGAAATCGGCCAGATAGTAGTTTGCAACGAGTGGGGCAATGGCCCCGAATACCAAGCCAATGGCAATGCCGGTGAATGCGATGATGGAAATCTGAATCAGGTAGATTTCGGTAATCGTGGCGGCAGGCGCACCAAGGCATTTGAAAGTCGCAATGACCGAACGCTTGGAATCAAGATAGGCGCGCACCGCATTGGCAACACCAACACCGCCAGCAATCAAAGCCGTAAGCCCCACAAGCGTGAGGAATTGCGAAAAACGCTCAATATTTTCCGACAAGGCGGGGGCTGCATTGGCGCTGGACCTAATAGACCAGCCAGCGTCAGGAAACTTTTCCTTGGCCGACGCCTCCAGCGCTTTCAGATCAGGGATCCTACCGGGAAAGCGGATCTTGTAGTTGTAGCGAACGAGGCTGCCCACCTGAATGAGGCCGGAGGCCGCAAGGGCATCCTGGCTGATCATGAGGCGAGGTGCAAAACCGATAGTTTCAGACAAAGCATCCGGCTCGGTGTCGAGAGTGGCGCGAACCTGAAGTTTGATATCACCCAACAGAAGAGTGTCGCCAACCTGCAGTTTCAAACGCTCCAAAAGCGCCTGAGCGGCAATGGCACCGAATTGCCCGTTCTTCTCGCCAAGCGATTCTTCCACCGGGACTGAAGGTGTTGTGGCCAACTCGCCGTAAAGCGGGTACTTGTTGATATCGACGGCCTTTACTTCGCTCAGCGACTGTTCGGTTCCATCGACGCGCCGTGACATGGAACGCAGGTTGGTGGAAATCGCCATGTCGCCAAGGCCATCGACATAGGTCAATTCCTCGTCTGTTGCCGCACGGTTGTTGAGACCAAAACGAATATCACCGCCCAGCACGGACTGGCCGCGTTCCTGGATCGACGAGGTGACAGACTGCGAAACGGAATTCACCGCCGCGATGGCCGCTGTGCCAAGTGCTATGCAGGCCAGAAAAATGTAAAAACCGCGCAGCCCGCCGCGCATCTCGCGCAGTGCCAGCCGAAAGGAAAGTGCAAGCCGGGATTGCTTCATCTCAAGCGGCCTCGCCGTCAATCTGTCCCGAACGCATGCGGATCTGACGCGAACATCGCGCAGCCAGCGACGGGTCATGAGTGACCAGAAGCAGGGTCATGCCGCGCTCGGCCTGTTTGGAAAACAGAAGGTCTGCAATCTGGCGACCGGTTTCGCCATCAAGATTGCCTGTGGGTTCGTCAGCAATGAGAAGTTTCGGCGATGGGGCGAGAGCACGGGCAATCGCCACGCGCTGCTGCTCGCCGCCGGAAAGCTGACCTGGATAATGCGTCAGGCGCTCACCGAGACCAACAGCCTCAAGCTCACGCTTGGCAATGCCAAACGCATCCCGCACATTGGCAAGCTCCAATGGAACAGCGACATTCTCAAGCGCCGTCATGTTGGGAATGAGATGGAAGGACTGAAAGACGATGCCAATATTGCGCCCGCGAAAATCTGCTGCCTTGTCCTCGCTCATGGCGTGAAGCGGCTCGCCCGCAATGTGTATTTCCCCGCTATCCAAACGCTCCAGACCTGCCATTACCATCAACAATGTCGACTTGCCGGAACCGGACGGTCCCACGATGCCAGCGGACTCACCCGCAGCAATATCCAGGTCGATATTCTTGAGAACATGAACAGACGCGGCATCAATACCCAGTGTCAAATCAGCGTTTTTGAGTTGAATGATGGACTCATTGGAGGATGCGGGGGTTTCAGTCACAAAATTTGACCCTATTTTTAGGTGAAACGGAAAATTCCGAACGTATTAAATTGACTTACGGCAGATTTAGGAAACGGATCATGCGATTTAAAGCTCTGGGCCATATATTGTTGACGCTTCTTCTCGCGACCGGCGTTACGAAAGTAGCCAAGGCAGAGACGATGAATATCGTTGCTTTCGGCGACAGCATTATGGCGGGCTATGAAATCGCCAAGGAAGACGCCTTCCCTGCACAGCTGGAAAAGGCCTTGAAAGACAAGGGATACGACATTGCAATCACCAATGCATCGGTTTCCGGCGATACGACCGCGGGCGGCCTTTCGCGGCTCGACTGGTCCATTCCCGATGGCACCGATGGCGTAATTTTGGAGCTAGGCGCAAACGATGCGCTGCGCGGCATTTCGCCGGCTGAAAGCCGCCAAAATCTGATGGCTATGATTGAGCGGCTGAAGGAACGCGGCATCCCTGTTTTGCTCTCCGGCATGCAGGCCCCGCCGAATATGGGCAGCGATTACGCGGCTAAATTCAACCCCATTTATCCGGATCTGGCAGACCAATATGGTCTGGTGCTCTACCCCCTCATGATTGAGGCCTACGTGTTGGATCCAAAGCTGAAAATTTCAGACGGTCTGCACCCTAATCCACAGGGCGTGGCCGCGATGACTGAATCTTTCCTGCCGACAATGGAAAAGTTTTTAAATGACATTTCAGGTAGTTAGATCTTTTTTACGTTATCCACGAACCATTTCGCTTGCGCCTTTCGCAATTGCGTGATTCCGTGGACATGACATAAATCAGATTCGGGGAGCTCGCCATGCCGAGACTTTTTACTGCCCTCGAAATCCCGCGAAACGCGGCGATGAGCTTGTCTTTGTTACGGGGTGGGTTGCCCGGGGCTCGCTGGATCGATGTCGAAAACTATCACATCACTCTGCGCTTTTTCGGAGACGTAGACTACCGCACTGCAGACGAAATTGTTGACCGGCTCGAACGGATCGACCGCAGCCAGTTTGAGCTTTCGCTAACCGGCACCGGCTCTTTCGGCTCCAAGAAACCGCACTCCGTTTGGGCTGGCGTTTCGCAGCCTCCAGAACTCTACGAGTTGCAGGGCGAGATTGAACGTATGTGCCAGCGCATAGGCTTGCCAGCCGACCAGCGCAAATTCATGCCGCATGTTACGCTCGCCCGGCTGCGTCAGGCACGCGTGGACGACGTAGTGCATTATCTGGCTGGCCGCGGTGATTTTCACACCCAACCATTTACGGTGAGCCGTTTCGTGCTGTTGTCCTCTCGCGATTCCGTCGGCGGCGGCCCGTACAGAACGGAAGAAGTGTTTCCGCTTTCCGATTACTCGGATGACCTCAGCTTTTCCAAAATCGATGCGCACCCGGCTGAAAGCATGTTGTAAACATGGGTGAAGCCATCCGGCCCGCCATAATAGGGATCAGGAACATCGAT
>JBNKQT010000282.1:0-8075 GCA_050297115.1 Ensifer sp.
AAAGAGTGCGATTCTTGAAATTCGCGCCGGTACTGGCGGATCGGAAGCTGCACTTTTTGCTGGCGATCTTTTCCGCATGTATGAGCGCTATGCCTCGGCCAATGGCTGGAAAGTGGAAGTGCTTTCAGCCAGCGAAGGCGAGGCTGGGGGATACAAGGAAATTATCGCGACCATCAGCGGACGTGGCGTGTTTGCCAAGCTGAAATTTGAGTCCGGTGTACACCGGGTTCAGCGCGTACCGGAGACGGAATCGGGTGGGCGGATTCATACTTCGGCGGCGACGGTGGCGGTACTGCCTGAGGCTGAAGACATTGATATCGAAGTGCGTCAGGAAGACATTCGTGTTGATACGATGCGGTCTTCCGGTGCCGGTGGCCAGCACGTGAATACGACAGATTCGGCGGTTCGCATTACGCACCTGCCAACCGGGATTGTGGTGACAAGTTCGGAGAAATCGCAACACCAGAACCGCGCCAAGGCGATGCAGGTTTTGAAGGCGCGGCTTTATGACATGGAACGTCAGAAAGCAGATGAGGAGCGTTCGGCTTCGCGCAAAAGCCAGGTGGGGTCAGGCGACCGTTCGGAGCGGATACGTACTTACAATTTCCCTCAGGGGCGTTTGACCGATCATCGTATCAACCTGACACTCTACAAGCTCGACCGGGTGATGATGGGGGAGCTGGACGAAGTGGTGGATGCGCTGGTTTCTGACTATCAGGCCGGGCAGCTTGCACAACTTGCCGATGGATAAGCTGCCGGACATTGCCTCAGCGCTTCGCCAGGTGCGGGCGGCATTTGAGAATGGGAGACTGGCTGAGGCGGCTGTGGATGCGCGCGTGTTGCTGGCGGGTTTGCTGGAGCTTTCATCCACTGATCTCATTATACAGGACAAGCGCCTGTTGACGGCCTCGGAATGGGAGCGCGTGTGCGAGGCGATTGATCGCCGGTTGGCTGGCGAGCCGGTTTATCGCATTCTGGGCGTGCGAGAATTTTACGGTCTGCCATTTGCGCTTTCAAAGGATACGCTTGAGCCGCGGCAGGACACGGAAATACTGGTTGATACCGTATTGGATGTTGCCGGTAGCCGGGAAAATTTTCGCCGAATTCTGGATCTGGGGATTGGAACCGGGGCAATTATTTTGTCACTGCTTCACGAATTACCGAACGCGCGGGGTGTAGGCGCTGATATTTCTGCTGATGCTGTTAAAACGGCGCGGAAAAATGCGGAGCAGCTTGGTCTCTCGCAACGGTTTGATGCAGTGGTGAGCAACTGGTTTGAAAACATTGATGGCGTGTTTGACATCATTGTTTCCAACCCGCCCTATATCGAGAGTGGCGTGGTGGAGGGATTAACGCCGGAAGTGCGCCAGTATGATCCCATTATTGCTCTGGACGGTGGACCGGACGGGTTGGCGCCGTACAGAATCATTGCAGGCAATGCGGCGGATTATCTTGTTGATACGGGTCAGGTTGCCGTTGAAATCGGATGGAAGCAGAAGGAAAGCGTTTCAGCCATATTTGCCGAAGAGGGATTTACCTTGCGCAAAGCCCTGCAAGACCTGGCTGGTAATGACCGCGTTCTGCTGTTTGGCCGACGGTAAAAATCAAAATGCTACCCCAATTTTAAGGGTTTTAAAAAAAACAGTTGGAATTGTAAGGCAAGCAATATAGTTTGGCTCCTGCGCACCGAGCGAAACTAGCGGACGATTTGATTCCTGCTGATTTGTGCTCAGGGTTTTGCTCTCTACAAAGAGTTGCTTAGAATAAACCGTTCCTGGAATGGAATAGGTTCTCTAGCTTTCATGATAGGCAGTTTGGCGCGACCGGCGTGAGTTTTCAGCTTTGGGGACCCGTTAAAGAAGCAGAAGCTTCACGCCTAACAATTTCATTTGATCGGGAAAAATCAGGTAGATTTATATGAGGTCAGGACAGCAGAATAAGCGCGGCCGTGGACGTAATAACGGAAACAACAATAACCGTAAGGGCGGTAATCCGCTTACACGGACTTATGATAGTTCCGGTCCAGACGTGAAAGTTCGTGGTACTGCTCAGCATATTGCTGAAAAATATGCACAACTCGCGCGTGATGCGCAGGGTGTGGGCGACCGGGTGATGGCAGAAAACTATCTGCAGCACGCCGAACATTATAATCGCATCATTGCCGCAGCGCAGGCGCAGATGCAGGAACGTTACCAACGCGACGAACGGTCTGACAATTCCGATGACGGTAATTCGGAAGCTGCCGATATCTCGAAAGAGCAGGCAAAGGACACCTCCGCTGATAACGCTCCTGATGGTAGCGGTCCGCAGCCCGAAATCGAAGGTGTACCGGCTGAGGTGGCATTGGAAAACGAAGGCCAGCAAAAGCAGGATCGCCCCAAGCGCCAACCGCGCCAAAGGCGCCCGCGTAAACAGCAAAATGCTGCAGAGGGTGCAGAAGGTGGCGAAGGCGCTGCTGCTCCAGCCGAACCTTCCGGTGACCAGGTGCTTGCCGAAGCTGGCGAATAAGAGTTTCAAACCCCGGTGTGACAACGCCGGGGTTTTTCAATTTAAACCTCTTTAAAAGATTTCAAGCCGCACCATATTAGGTTCAGAGGCAGTGGCGGAATGCGCTGCCAAGGCGGGCCAGCCGAAAACGGGGGCCTTAATCTTGTGAGTCGAATCGTGCCGGGAAAGGGCGGTTGGACGTATGGAGGTTTTGTTATGAATTTGGAAAAATATTCCGAACGCGTTCGCGGGTTCCTGCAATCTGCGCAAACGCATGCCCTGAGTGAGGGGCATCAGCAATTTACTGCTGAACATGTTTTGAAAGTGCTTCTGGACGATGAGCAGGGCATGGCAGCCGCTTTGATTGAAAAAGCGGGTGGCAGCGCGAAGGATGCGCGCATGGCCAATGATGCGGCTCTTGCAAAATTGCCGAAAGTGACCGGTGGCAATGGTCAGGTTTATCTCTCTCAGCCCTTGGCGCGTGTTTTCTCCGTGGCTGAAGATGCCGCCAAGAAGGCCGGAGATTCTTTTGTGACGGTTGAGCGTCTGCTTCAGGCGCTTTCGATTGAGAAGACTGCCTCGACGGCTGAGACCCTGAAGAAGGCTGGCGTGACGCCGCAATCCCTGAATGAAGCGATCAATGAGATTCGCAAAGGTCGCACGGCTGACAGTGCCAATGCCGAAGAAGGCTTTGACGCGCTGAAGAAATATGCGCGCGATCTGACGGCGGATGCGCGCGAAGGTCGCCTTGATCCGGTGATTGGTCGTGATGATGAAATTCGTCGCACGATCCAGGTTTTGTCGCGCCGCACGAAAAATAACCCGGTTCTGATTGGTGAACCAGGTGTTGGTAAAACCGCGATTGCCGAAGGTTTGGCTCTTCGTATTGTGAATGGCGATGTGCCCGAATCGCTGCGCGACAAGCAGCTTATGGCGCTTGATATGGGCGCGTTGATTGCCGGTGCGAAATACCGTGGTGAGTTTGAAGAACGCTTGAAAGCCGTGTTGAACGAAGTTCAGTCGGAAAGCGGTAATATCATCCTTTTCATCGATGAGATGCACACGCTTGTGGGCGCGGGCAAAACCGATGGTGCCATGGATGCATCGAACCTGTTGAAGCCTGCTTTGGCGCGGGGTGAACTTCACTGCGTGGGTGCAACAACGCTGGATGAATATCGCAAGCATGTTGAAAAAGACGCAGCCCTTGCGCGTCGCTTTCAGCCGGTTATGGTTTCCGAACCGACCGTGGAAGACACGATCTCGATTTTGCGTGGTTTGAAGGAAAAATACGAACAGCATCACAAGGTGCGAATCGCTGATTCGGCGCTTGTTTCTGCTGCAACACTTTCCAACCGCTATATCACGGATCGCTTCTTGCCGGATAAAGCGATTGACCTTGTTGATGAGGCCGCTTCACGTGTCCGCATGCAGGTCGATTCCAAGCCGGAAGAGCTGGACGAACTTGATCGCCGCATCATTCAGATGAAGATCGAGCGTGAGGCTTTGAAGAAGGAAACGGATGCAGCATCGAAGGACCGTTTGGAAAAACTGGAAAAAGATCTTTCCGGTTTGGAAGAACAGGCGAATGCGCTGACGGCCCGTTGGCAGGCTGAAAAGCAGAAGCTTGGACTGGCTGCTGACCTGAAACGCAAGCTGGATGAGGCGCGCAACGATTTGGCGATTGCTCAGCGTTCCGGTGAATTCCAGAAGGCAGGCGAGCTGGCCTATGGCCTGATCCCGCAGCTGGAACGTGAATTGGCTGAAGCCGAAAGCCAGGAAGGTGAGGTTGCCGAAGGCGCTATGGTTCAGGAGGTCGTGACCCCTGATAATGTGGCCCATGTCGTTTCCCGCTGGACCGGTGTGCCGGTTGACAAGATGCTGGAAGGCGAGCGTGAAAAGCTGCTTCGTATGGAAGACGAGCTTGCCAAATGGGTCGTTGGTCAGGGTGATGCCGTTCAGGCGGTTTCGCGTGCGGTTCGCCGCGCCCGTGCGGGTCTTCAGGATCCTAATCGTCCGATTGGTTCCTTCATGTTCCTAGGCCCGACCGGCGTTGGTAAAACCGAGCTGACGAAGTCGCTTGCACGTTTCCTCTTCGATGAGGAGTCGGCCATCGTTCGTCTCGACATGTCGGAATATATGGAGAAACACTCGGTCTCGCGTTTGATTGGTGCGCCTCCCGGCTATGTTGGCTACGACGAAGGTGGTGCGCTGACGGAAGCCATTCGCCGCCGCCCGTATCAGGTGGTTCTGTTTGATGAAATCGAGAAGGCGCATCCGGATGTGTTCAACGTTCTGCTCCAGGTTCTGGATGACGGACGGTTGACGGACGGTCAGGGTCGCACGGTCGATTTCAAGAACACGATCATCATCATGACCTCGAACCTGGGTTCGGAGTTCCTCACCAACCTTGCTGATGATGAAGAAAGCGAGAATGCGCGTGAGCAGGTGATGGGCGTGGTGAAGGCACACTTCAGGCCCGAGTTCCTGAACCGTGTGGATGATATTATTCTCTTCCACCGTCTGCACCGTTCGGAAATGGGTGCGATTGTCGACATTCAGCTTGGCCACCTTGTAAAACTGCTGGCCGATCGCAAGATTACCATCCAGCTGGAAGAGGGTGCCCGCGAGTGGCTTGCCGACAAGGGGTATGACCCGGTCTATGGTGCCCGCCCGCTGAAACGGACGATCCAGAAGTTCCTGCAGGATCCGCTTGCCGAGCAGATTCTCGCAGGCGACATTCCGGATGGCTCCAACGTTGATGTGTTGGCCGGTTCCGATAGATTGCTGTTTGAAACGAACGGTGCACAGGCAAACGATCCTGAAATCGCAGCCTGACAAAATCAGGAGAGGCGCATGATGAACGTTGAAGAATACAACGCATTTTGCGCCTCTTTGCCTCACACCAGCCATGTTGTTCAGTGGGGCGGTGCGCATGTCTGGAAGGTGGGTGGCAAAGTGTTTGCCATAGGCGGCTGGAGCAACGGCGATGATCTCGCTGTGACATTCAAAGTCAGCAAGATTGCATTTGAAGTGCTTAAGGAAGAGCCGGGGCTACGTCCGGCACCTTATATGGCCTCGCGCGGAATGACCTGGATACAAAGAACATCAGATATATGTATGGATGACGATGGCCTGAGAGATCATTTGGTGGAGAGCCACAAGCTTGTTGCTTCGGGACTTTCCAAAAAGACCAAGGTTGGGCTTGGGCTGGTTTAGTCGTTCCTAGTTGCTGGCGACCTGCTGCCATTCATTGTGGCCCAGTAGCTCATCGATTCGCTGACGTTCGATTTCGAATCGCGCCAATGCACCGTCTTTCAGGGACTTGCCTTCAGGAAGGCGAATTTTTAACGGGTCCACTTTTGTGCCGTTGACAATCAACTCGTAGTGCAGGTGCGGTCCTGTGGACAGGCCCGTTGTTCCAACCCAGCCGATCACTTGGCCCTGGCGTACCTTGGCGCCGGGCTTTACTTCCTTGGCGATGGCATTTTGGTGGTTGTAGGAAGACACATACCCATTGGCGTGCTGGATCAGTGTCTGGTTGCCATAGCCACCCTTGTCCCAGCCAGCCTTGATCACGGTTCCATTGCCTGCCGCGATGATGGGCGTGCCACGCTTGGCTGCCCAGTCAACCCCAGTATGCATGCGCCGGTAGCCCAAAATCGGGTGCCGTCGCATACCAAAGCCAGAGCGGAAGATGCCATTTGGTACTGGATTTCTTATCAGGAATTGGTGGATGCTCTTTCCATCCTGATCGTAATAGTCGACTGAACCATCCTCAGGGTTTTGATAACGGTATAGCCGTGTCTGGGTGTCGCCGAACTTTGCGTAGATGAAGAGGAGTTCGGATTCCTCCGACACGCTTCCATCGCGGTCAGCGACAGTGAACAGCGTTTCCAATTTGTCCGTCGGTTTTAGCCGCGCCTGAAAATCAACATTGCTTGCAAGCAAGCGAACCATCTGGGCTGTCAGGTCCTGCCCCATGCCATAGGAAAGTGCGGCACGATAAATTCCATCATAGACGCGCGGCAGATCGCGATTGGCAATAACGGGTTGTTGTGTTTCGTCAAATGCCGAGGCCAGTGCATCCAGCATTGGAGGTTCGGCAGCTTCCACAAAACGCTTCCTGTCGTCCAGCGCGATTGTAACCAGATGCTCGTCTTCTCTGTAGATGGTGGCGCGGACAACCTCCAGATCGTCGCTCGACTGGATGATTCCAATGCGCAAAACGTCTCCGGGCTCCAAAGGCTCATCATCCAGCTCCGGACCCAGGTATTGAGCAATATCCTGAGCCTGGGCCTCCGAATAACCATTTGCTACCAACGCCGACACGATGGAAAGCTCGCGGCGAATGGGGATAATATCATCGGCATATTCAGGGCTTTCAGGCCTGATCGTTTCGGCGGAGGAAACGGAAACATTGGTCTCGATTACCCTCGCGGTTAGTCCCGATGTGATATCAAGTGGATCATTGCCTGTGGCAAAACGGCGAGGGTCGACATAAAAGAGCGAGGCAACCTGACTGTTGCCATCCGTCAAGACCGAACCGTTGGTGCGGACAATCTCTTCCACCTCTTCTGCGGACATGGGTGGGGCGAACTTCAAAGATTTGTCGTTGATCGGAAAATCATTTGTTTCCAGGCTGATTTCCGTTTCGACATCCGAACCGTAGATGGTTCCCGAAAAACTGCCTGAAGGTTGTGGGGCGTTGCCGCCATCAGAGAACATAGCGAGCGGATTGAATTTGGGATAGTCTTCCTGGGCCGTTCTATTGGCAGCCAACGCCATCTTGACATGCGCAAAAGGTTGCCGCCTGACAACCTCCTTGCCGTCCTGCTGGACAATGGTCGACACTTCCATAACTTCACGGTCGGACGGTTTGGCTGCTATATTTGCTGGAAATATGCGGCTGCCCTTCACAATCTCACTTGGTGAAGATGCAGAGGCATTGACCTCGGTGGATGCAAAAGCCTCTGCAGGAATGGCGAGCTGGCCGCGGCCTTCCATGGCGGCAAACAATGCAACACCCATAAGGATTGTACTGGTGACGCCGGTCAGAAACGTGCCTGACAGCCAGCGGAAAGAGACCTCACGACGGTCAGGCACACGTCGACCACTCGCCAATATCGGCGGCGTGTCGTCGAGCGGTTTTGTTATATCCCGGAGGTTGCCCATTATGCGGTGTATTCCAGCCAGCTTTTCTTCTTATCTGATTTGCCCCTTTCGGAGCTTTGAGTCAAATATTTCAATGCAATATCAGCCCCATCCCCTGAATGCGGCGTCAACACTCAGCCGCCTGATGGTCCAAGATTGTGTAAATATGATGGCCAAAGACCTATATATTGGGGTGTTGGCGTGCGTGGCTGCATAAGTCGTATTCTGCCTCAGGAAACTTTTCGCGATTTTTTTCGTTTTTTTGAAAAAAGCGTGTTGACAGTTCAGAGGCCCTGGTTCTATAAGCCCAATCACTGACGAGGGCGGCGGCGCTGCTGGCGACGACCTCCTTCGCTCTAGCAAAATCTTAAGAGTTACGGTTTGTGACTTTGGTGCCTGGGACGGTGTTTTGGGTATGTGGGTTTTGGTTGACGGAA
>JBNKQT010000283.1:0-2453 GCA_050297115.1 Ensifer sp.
CTCGGCAATCTGCAGCAACCTGATTGCGGAGTGCCTTACTGCCGGCAAGAGCCGTTGATGCTATTTCATAGTTACTTCGACTCCCCGTTGTGCAACCAGAAAGCAAGAGTATGCCAAGCACTGCGGTTACAAGCTTCTTCATATTCAAATGTCCCTATTCCCGACTTGATTGCAGATTTGTCTAACGATTCAATTGCCTCTTCATGACTAAACATATTCAGGTAAGGGCTTCTATGCAATCGGAGATTGATCAATATTGCGAAACTGCAGCCGACTTGATGAGCCGCAGTCAGGTATGTCCATCAATGCAATTGTCCCCAAAAGGTATCGCCAAGAAGGACGGTGCTTGTTGGCTGGTAATAATCCGCTTTAGACCCTTTGTCAGAAGTAGCTCTGAAGCGGGCGAACTTCCAGTTGGCCCTTCTTGAGCGCGGCAATGGCTTCAGCGGCTGCCAGCGAGCCCGCCATTGTCGTGTAGTAGGGCACTTTCTGCATCAGAGCTGCGCGGCGGAGCGACTTGGAGTCAGAGATCGCCTTGTTGCCATCCGTTGTATTGAAGACCAGTTGGACCTGACGGTTGCGAATGGCGTCCTCAATATGTGGGCGGCCTTCCAGAACCTTGTTGATCTTTTTGGCTTCAATGCCGTTTTCGGCGAGGAAACGCTGCGTACCACCGGTGGCCATAACGCCAAAACCCGCTTCCACGAGAATGCGGATGGCTGGCAGGATGCGATCCTTGTCACTATCGCGAACGGAAACAAAAACCGTGCCGTCGCGCGGCAGGTCGACGCCAGCACCGAGCTGCGACTTGGCGAAGGCCAGCGCGTAATCGGTATCCAGGCCGATAACTTCGCCGGTGGAGCGCATTTCCGGGCCGAGCAGCGTGTCAACGCCCGGGAAACGGGCAAACGGGAAGACTGCCTCCTTAACCGCGATGTGGTTCAGGTTGCGCGGGTCGGGCTTCTTGCCGTAGGCGGCGATGGTCGGATCAAGCTTCTCACCAGCCATGATGCGGGCCGCAATCTTGGCGATAGGGGCACCGATCGTCTTGGCGACGAAGGGAACTGTACGCGAGGCACGTGGGTTGACTTCGAGGATGTAGATAATGCCGTCCTTGACCGCGAACTGGACGTTCATGAGGCCACCAACATTGAGCGCCTTGGCAAGCACGATGGCCTGACGCTCCAGCTCATCTACGATTTCCTTGGAAAGCGTGTGCGTGGGAAGGGAGCAGGCAGAGTCACCGGAGTGAATGCCGGCCTCTTCAATATGTTCCATGATGCCTGAAACGAAGACATCGTCGCCATCACACAGGCAGTCGACGTCGACTTCGATAGCGTTGGTGAGGTAGCTATCGAAAAGAAGCGGATTCTTGCCAAGAAGTGTGTTGATCTGGCCGGTTTTGTCGTTGGGGTAACGTGCCTTAATGTCTTCCGGCACCAGTTCAGGAACCGTATCAAGCAGGTAAGTCTGCAGTTGGCTTTCGGAATGGATGATCTGCATGGCGCGACCGCCAAGAACGTAAGACGGGCGAACCACGAGCGGGAAGCCAATCTCAGTTGCCACAAGGCGGGCCTGCTCGACCGAGTAGGCAATGCCATTGTTCGGCTGGGTCAGGTCAACCTTCTGCAACAGCTTCTGGAAGCGGTCGCGGTCTTCCGCCAAATCGATCATGTCAGGCGCAGTGCCGAGGATCGGAATACCGTTCTTTTCGAGCGCTTCAGCAAGCTTCAGCGGTGTCTGGCCACCGAACTGAACGATCACGCCGTGCAGGGTGCCGTTTTCCTGTTCGGCTTTGAGGATTTCGATCACATCTTCAGCCGTCAGCGGTTCAAAATAGAGGCGGTCGGATGTGTCGTAGTCGGTGGAAACCGTTTCCGGGTTGCAGTTGACCATGATGGATTCGTAACCCGCATCCTTCAGCGCGAAGGCAGCATGGCAGCAGCAATAGTCGAACTCGATGCCCTGACCGATACGGTTTGGACCACCACCGAGGATGACGACCTTTTTCTTGTCGGAGATTTGCGCTTCCGAGCGCACTTCACCCGCAAACGGCACTTCGTAAGTGGAGTACATGTAAGCGGTTGGCGAAGCGAATTCGGCGGCACACGTGTCGATGCGCTTGAAAACGGGACGAACGCCGAGCTGGTTGCGCTGTTGGGCGACGGCCTTTGCGGTTGATCCGGTCAGCGATGCAAGACGCGCATCGGAGAAGCCCATGGCTTTCAGCATGCGCAAGTTGGTTGCGTCTTCCGGGATGCCGTGTTCGCGGATACGCGCTTCCATGTCGACGATGGCTTTGAACTGGGCGATGAACCACGGGTCGATCTTACAGCCCTGGTGCACTTCCTCTTCGGACATGCCCATGCGCAGTGCCTGCGCGACCATACGCAGGCGATCTGGCGTCGGCGTGCCAATGGCAGAGCGCAGCGCGTTGTGATCGTCGCCTTCGC
>JBNKQT010000284.1:0-7644 GCA_050297115.1 Ensifer sp.
GACCTGAAATATAAAGAAGCCCGCTTCGTGGATTGTCAGATCGTTGAGCGCAAGAAAATCAAAATCGAAGCCCAAGGAAAATGGTGCGGACGCACCGAAGGCGAACATGAAACCACAGCAGGCAAACGCAGCAATGGAAAAGACAAAATCAAGCAGGTTCTTCTGCGCGACATTGATGGAGTTCTTGGAACGCACCATCCCAGCTTCCAGCAGGAGAAAGCCCGCCTGCATAAACATGACCAGGGCTGACGCGGTCAAAACCCATATCATGTCGAGAGTGAACTGCGACGCACCTTCCTCCGCCGCCCAGCCATAGGCAGGCAGCGCGAGCAGGCTGAGAACAGCAGCTAACCAAATCTTCGCTATTCGATTTCCATCAGACATTTAAAAAACCAGACAATTTTGCCCAAACTGTCTGATTTTTATTAAATTTTTTATTACCGCAGCGCAAAAAAATCGAGACTGGATCAGCACTTAAGCAGCAATTGCTGTCCTTCGCATTGGCGTACGCCGTCTGGCTTTGCCCTTGGAAGTGCGTTGCGCGAGCATTTTTGCCTCCTGAGCGAATGCACGGGCATTGCTACGCGCTTTGTCCAGGTTACTGATCCTTGAGGCGTCGGCATTGTAAAGCGTCGCTCCGTTCTCAAAAACATCACGAAACGCCGTGCGTTCTGCAAGCGCTGCTTCCAGGACATGGACACCCCGCTCCTCCAGCACCTGTTTGACCGCGCCGAGTGCACGTGTTGTGACTAGGGCGTTTACCCGTGTGAGTACCACCGAATGTGCAATATTGATACCACACTCGGTTTTCAACTGTTCAAGCAGCTCCAGCACCTGCGCGGCACCACGGGCGTCCATGGCACAACCCTGCACGGGAATGAAAACATGGTCAGAAAGGCCAATCGCGGTTGCAAGAAGCGCATCTCGGGCGCCCGCCAGATCAATGATGATGAAATCAGTGCGCTCGCGCATATCACGAATATGCGTCTGCAGTGACGCAACCGTAATTTCCGAAACGACTTCCAGATTGGGTGCACCACCGCCAGCCTCGGCCCACGCCGTTATCCATTTTTGCGGATCTGCATCCATCACCGCAACCTTGTAGCCCTGACGGGCATATTCTGTTGCAAGAAGAAGGGCCGCAGTTGTTTTGCCCGCGCCGCCCTTTGTGTTTGCAAGTGTAATCACTGCCATAGTCTGCTCCAACATGCCGCCGCCTGGCTGGCACAGAGAATTAGGTGGGACGCGAAAAACTCTTTCGGACATTCCCCTCATCTGCCCATCCCCTGCGCAGCCATTGCGCATTGGTACAGTTCTGCAGCTTTTATGGTTAATGAAACCTTAAATAGCGACAACAGTATTTGCGGGGTAATATTTATGGCTGGCCGCTAAAGCAGGAGCTTGCGTAACCGCCGGGCATCCCTCAGATCGTAAGCTTTGTGCCTCGCCAAATGGCGCCGTTTCATCTTGCCGATGTCCGCCTTGATCTGCGTGCGCAGCGCAGCGCACCCCTTGGCGGAGGACATGGATGCAATCCTCCTTGTAGCCTCTCGAGCTTCGGACTTGGCGATGGCAACATGATGCATTTCATGCTGACGAATATAGCGTTCAAAGCGTTTGAAACGGCCTCGAACGCTACGTGGAAGCGCCTCTCCCTTTCGCCATTCGGGTAGCGTAATCTCCAGAGCCAGCTCAACACGGGCATTATCGACGCGGCACTTACCAGCCTTCTCGATCAGATCGTAAGATGGCACAAAGGTAATCTCGGTCAAACCATAGGCACGACCGGATCGAGGCGCCGAACGCGCTACACTGCGCGTCAGCTCAGCCGAATTTTCAGCATAAACGGAATAGTATTTGAAACGTGTTCCGGGCTTGGCGACCGTGCAGGCGGAAACAAACAGGAGTGCGAAAAGCAACCCGAATCGCGTCCACCGCAAGGCAGGCGCAGTAATGCACCGTTTATCGAGCACATTCTTATTCAGATTCAAGTCCCGCCCCCGCGCAAACCCGCCTTATGGGTTCAACAACATGAGGCAGAATGATTAAGCAATACCTTCCCTATCAGGCGGCAAGCTTTTGAGATGCGACAGACGGTACGGAGACAGCTTTCCTCTTGCGTTTTACAACAGGCAAATTCCAGAGCAACTCAATGGCAAAAGCTCGCGCGAACTCACGTGCTTCGCTCAAACGAGCCACTTTAAGAGCATCGGCCTTATGCAACGGCGTACCATTCATCAAAATGTCCGAAAATGCATCGTGTTGGACCACTGCGCTTTTCATCAATCGTGTGCCGCGCGCCTTCATTGCCGCTTCCTCGTCAACTGACACCTGTTGTGAGGCAGAACCTGCAAAACGTGTAAAGAGAACCGAATGGGTAATTACCTTCCCGCATTCACTCCGCAGGCGTTCAAGCAGTTCCAGCACCAGGTCGGTAACCGTTTCCTGAACGGGAACCACAACATGATCAGCCTTGATTACCGCCAGCCCGACGACTGGTGAAAGATCAGCGGGAAGATCGACAATCACAAAGTCAAATCTGGATTTGCGATCCGCAATCAGAGCACCAACATTGGCCTCGGTCACGTCTCTGCAGATATCGAGGTTCTTATGCCCGTCAAAGGTCTCCGACCATTCGCCAACCCTGCAATTCACGTCCGCGTCCAAAAGCGATACGCGATACCCCATGCGAACAAACTCAGTGGCAGCAAGCAATGCTGCAGTTGTTCGTCCCGAATTACGCTTGGAATTGGCAAACACGATAACAGACATAAAACACCCTGAAAGAAAGAAGCGGCATCACCACCTCCAAATTCAACGGGGTCGAGAAAACCCGCGGGCGTTCAAACATTCGCCATCCCCTTGCGCGGAAAATCATGCGCATGAGTCTTTCTTCGCAACTTATGGTTAACAGGCCGTTAGCAAAACGGGCATCACCTCAATGACCTTACGCACGCTCAAAACCACGTGCAACTTCCCAGTCCGTAACCCGCCGATCATACTCTTCCTGTTCCCATTGGGCCGCACGCCGGTAATGATCGATTACATCGTCGCCGAAGGCCGACCGCAACATGGTCGAGCCATCCATCGCGTCAGTCGCTTCGCGCAGTGTTTTAGGCACCTCATGCGCACCTTCAGCTTCGTAAGCATCGCCAATGTGTGGCGCCTGCAGCGGCATCTTCTTCTCAACACCATCAAGGCCAGCAGCCAGCAGTGCCGCGTAAGCCAGATAGGGGTTCATATCTGCACCACCAATGCGGCATTCAATTCGCACGGCTCTGGAATCTTCCCCACAAAGCCTGAAACCCGCTGTGCGATTATCTTTGGACCAAACCAGCTTCGTGGGTGCGAAGGTGCCAGCCACAAAGCGCTTGTAGGAATTGATATAGGGGGCGAGAAAATAAGTGATTTCGCGCGCATGCGCCAAAAGCCCGGCCACATAGTGTTCCATCATTTCTGACATGCCTGCCGGGCGCTCTGGATCATGGAACAATGAATTGCCTTCAAGGTCCCACAAAGACTGATGCACGTGGGCCGAATTGCCCGCTGCATCATAGTGCCATTTTGCCAAAAAGGTCAGCGCCCGGCCCTTCTGCCAGGCAATTTCCTTGGCTGCATGTTTGGTAATTGCGTGGTTATCTGCAGCCAGCAGTGCAGCAGCATAACGTACATTGATCTCTTCCTGACCGGCTGATGCCTCGCCCTTGGTATTTTCCACCGGCACGCCAGCACCAACGAGGCCATTGCGAATAGCTCGCATCACATCCTCGATCTTGGTTGTTTGAAAGATGTGGTAATCCTCGTTGTAGGCACTGGAAAGCTGAAGATTGCGGTATCCGCTTTCATTTGCAGCTTCAAAACTCTGGTTAAACAGGAAACACTCAAGCTCTGAAGCCATGAAGGCTTTCATGCCTTTTTCTTCCAGCCGTTTGACCTGCTTCTTCAGGATTGCGCGCGGCGAATGTGGCACTTCCGCATGGGTGTGATGATCATGAAAATCGCACAACACCATCGCTGTTCCGTCCAGCCACGGCACACGGCGCAAGGTCGAAAGGTCGGGCTTTACCGTATAATCGCCGTAACCGGCCTCCCAGCTTGTGGATTTGTAACCAGAGACCGTTTCCATCTCCATATCAGTGGCCAACAGATAGTTGCAGCAATGGGATTCTTTGTAGGCGCTGTCCACAAAATAGCGTCCATGAAACCGCTTCCCCATCAAGCGCCCCTGCATATCCACCTGAACGGAAAGCACGGTATCGATCCGGCCAGCGGCCACATCCTGTTTCAGTTCGTCAAATGTATAATTTTCCGTCATGTCTGCTCTCGCTCAGGTCCGTATTTTCCGTTCTCAAACCCTTGGCAAAACGGTATGGGAATTACAACATTCATGAAGCTGGGAACTGAAGAAAATATTTCAGATCCGTTTTATATGTTCGCAACAGATGAAAAAAAACCTACAGATGGATATTGACAGCGAAGCAGCCAAAGACTGTACTGACGCTTAATAAACAGGCTGACAAAGATCGGCACACGGGGCGAACAATCAGCAATATCCAGAACACAAAAACGGTTTCCGATATTATCAGCGAGCGCTTTGAGCAGCTTACGCGCTCCGAGAAGCTTTTGGCTGAATACCTGCTGGCCAATTACCCGATATCCGGCTTGGGTTCGGTCACAACTGTTGCCGAGCAGGCGGGAGTATCAACACC
Organism: Ensifer sp.; assembly: GCA_050297115.1. Classification (GTDB taxonomy): domain Bacteria; phylum Pseudomonadota; class Alphaproteobacteria; order Rhizobiales; family Rhizobiaceae; genus Ensifer_A. The sequence continues at coordinate 4,710 of JBNKQT010000284.1, forward strand.
TACGGTCGTTCGCATGGTCCAAAAGCTGGGCTTTGATGGTTTCCCGCATTTTCAGGCGCAGCTTTTTGGCGAGCTTGAGCAGACCATTTCCAACCCCGCAGGAAAACACGAACGCTGGGCCACGGATACGCCGGGCACACATATTCTCAACCGCTTTGCTGATGCTGTACACGCCAACCTCAAGAACACATTAGCCGCAATTGACAGCAAACAGTTCAATCGCGCGGCCGCTGAACTATCAAACCGCAAACGGCCGGTATTTTTGGCAGGTGGCCGCATTACCAATGCGCTGGCCACATATTTCTTCACTCACCTGCAGGTTATCCGCTCTGGCGTCACGCTGATCTCGCCAAACCGGTCCACATGGCCGCATTATGTAATCAACCTGCAGGCTGGCGAGATCTTCGTTCTTTTTGATATTCGCCGCTATGAAGAAGAAATGGAGATCATGGCGAGGCTGGCTGCAGAACGCGGTGCCACGATCATCCTGTTTACCGACCAATGGGGCTCCCCCATCGAGCAATACGCCAAGCATGTCTTCAAGGCCAATGTGGAAGTGCCTTCTGCCTGGGACTCCTCGGTCGTTTCCATGTTTCTCATAGAAGCCCTGATTGAAGCAGTGCAAAATGCCAGTTGGGACCGCAGCCGCGAACGCATGCACGAACTTGAAGACTTGTTCAACACGACGCGGCTTTTCCGCAAACCTTATGGAAAAAAGGCGGGGACGAGGTCAAAACCCGCCAGCGATGATCATACAGCATCAAACAACTCGGACTCCGCCGATCAGGGTTAGCGCAGACAACATTCCTCAGGTATCCTCCCCCTCCGATCCACTTGCGGGAAAGCGAGTGCCATAAGTCACTTGCGGATAAGGTATGGTGATGCCCTTCGCATCGAAAGCCTGTTTGGCCTTCTTTGTCATATCGCGACTCGTCGCCCAGAAATCATCCGCCGATGTCCAGTAGCGCAATGTCACAGTAACTGCGCTGTCTCCCAACTCGGCGACAAATGTCGCGGGCTCGGGGTTGGAAAGGATGTGCTCGTCCTGCCGCGCCAGGTCCAGCAGCACAGTTTCGGCCGCCTTGATGTCATCATCATAGCCAATGCCGATAGCAAGATCATAGCGCCTGAGCGCATTGCGGCTGTAGTTGGTAATCGGCACATTCCATAAAAGCGTGTTGGGCACGAGTCGAAAAAGGCCATCGAGTGTTTTCATCTCGGTCGCGAACAGCCCAATGTCTTCCACCGTGCCAGAAATGGAACCGGTATCGATGTAATCGCCAATTCGAAATGGCTTGAGAACCAAAAGCATGATTCCCGCAGCAACGTTCTGCAATGTACCCTGCAGCGCCAGCCCGATCGCCAGACCAGCGGCACCTAGGGCAGCAACAATTGAAGTCGTCTGAACCCCGAATTGCCCGAGCACCATGACGATAACGATAACCAGAATGCCGTATCGAACCGAATTGCCAAAGAATCCCGCAACGGCCCTGTCTATACGATCAACACGGGCCAGAACACGGCGGGTCCAGCGTCCCAGCATACCCGCCACAACCCAACCAATAAGCAGGATAAGAACAGCACCGAGAACCGACATGCCATAACTGATGAAAAGACCCTGGCTCTTTTCGAAAAGCGTCGTGAGATACGCCGCTGTGACTTCCGTATGTTCGTCCATCTTCTATTTTACCGCCATGTTCATTTTCATCTTGAGGTGTGCACGCTGATAGCGCGCACCTCACGCAAACAGTTCTGCCATGGCCACGTCAACCCGCGAACAATATCAAACCAAGATCGAATACGAGCGTTTTCCGCACATGGATCATGTCAAGGAAAGAAAACCGAGAGAGCTTGCGCTGCGGTAAAGCATATAGAATGCGACAACGAAAATGAGCCCGGAAAACAGGATATTCAAGGCACCTCGACGTGCGGAAAGATGTTTGGCAAAATGGGCCCCGGCCAGACCACCAATCACCCCGCCGCCGATAAAAATGCCTGCAAGCGCCCAGTCAGCGTAACCTGATGCGGCATAGTTCAATGCCGTTGTAAGCCCGAACGCTGTGACCGCCACGAGCGAAGAACCAATCGCGTAAATGATCGGCATTCCGGTGGCCGCAATCAGTCCGGGAACGATGAGGAAGCCGCCGCCAATTCCAAAGAAGCCGGAGAATGCTCCGGCCAGCCCGCCGATTCCAACCACCTTGGGCGCATTTTCCAAAACACATTGCGCGTTTTCATCGCCTTCAGCATTGCGCTTGCGCAGCATCATCACACCCACAAAGAGCATCAGGAGAGCAAAAAGCACCAACAGCTTTTGGCCATCAATCAGCTTGCCAGCGGTAGAGCCGAAAAACGCTCCCAAGATTCCGCCTGCACTAAAGAACCCCGCGCAACGCCATTTGACGTTGCCAAGCCGGGCATGCCCCAGAAGATTCGTGAAAGCGTTTGCAGCAACAGCAAGTGCACTTGTGCCAATCGCAAGATGCGCACTCGGCACACCAACGACATACATCATCAATGGAACAGCAAGAATGGAGCCCCCACCGCCAAACATGCCGAGCGTTAAACCGACAAGCCCACCCGAGAGTGCGCCAAGCAGATACTGAATAGGCTCAAGCGTCATGGGCGATCACCTGACGCTGCGTTCAATCTGTTGTGCCTCAAGAAGCCGAAAGAGGCTGGCTTGCTCTGCTCAAAACTCTGCACGGCCAACACTCCCTGTTCATTGACGCCGAATCCTTTGAATAACAATATATATTTTTCCATATATATTTATTCAAGACCGGCCAGTGATTCTCGCCCCCTCCGGCCAGCATTTGAAACTAAAACGCGAGCCAAATCAGCGTCGTTACGTTCAAAAACCAGACAGCGAAACGGCAACAGAAACGGACGAGCGTTGCTGCCCAGCATATCAAATTGCCCTATCAATCATTAT
>JBNKQT010000285.1:0-11545 GCA_050297115.1 Ensifer sp.
GAGACACCGAGTGAACGACCGGAGCCGAAGCCGGATTCTAAACTGATCCCGAACCGCTATTCATTCTCCGAGGTTGGCCGCCTGCGCCGTGATCCCTATTCCGTATACGCACGCCGGATTCTTAAGCTTGATCCGATTGACCCGTTCAACAGCGATCCAGGTGTTGCCGAACGCGGCAGCCTTTACCACCTGATTTTCGATCGTTTCATTCGGTCTGGATGTGACCCGACTTCACCGGAAGCATGGGATGTCATGTACTCATTAATTGATACGGCATTCGCAGAAATGCATCTCCCACTCCATGTTGAGGCCGTGTGGCGCCCGCGATTTGTTGAGACAGCGCGGGCATTTCTGGAGTGGGAAAGCAAGCGTCGGGGCGATGGTCTCCGATCTTTCACCGAAATTCGCGCATTGATGGAATTACCCGATGATGTCCAACTCTCCGGTGTCGCCGATAGAATTGACATCAAAGCGTCAGGCCTGGCTGACATAATCGATTACAAAACAGGTTCCTCACCGTCAGTCAAACAGGCTCGCAGCTTGCTTGACCCACAATTGGCGCTCGAAGCCGCAGCACTTGCCGCTGGCGCTTTCGAAAAGCTTGGCGCGCGAGAAACGGAAAACCTGATTTATGTGCGACTGCGCCCCGGTGACCGTTTCAAGCAAGAGGTGGTGAACAACGACGGCAAGCCCGCACGCAGCACACAAGAAATCAAATCCGCTGGCAATCTTGCTGACGAATCCATCCGCGAGTTCACTAAGCTGATCTCGCTTCTCAGGAGCGGAAAGCGTGGTTTTGTTTCCCGGCTCGTCCCTGAATCGATGGGCCATTATGGAGACTACGACCATCTGGCGCGTGTTGCAGAATGGTCTACCGCTGAAACCGCAGGGGAGGACGGCGATGAATGATACGCTTTCTGAAAACCTGCCCGAAAGCCCTGCAGACTGGCTGAACTGGACCGGCAAACAACAGGCGCTTGCATCAGACCCTCGCCGCTTTGCCTGGGTGTCGGCCAATGCGGGTTCCGGCAAAACCCACGTCTTGACACAACGCGTTATCCGGATTCTGCTATCCGGCGCGCGGCCGTCTTCCATCCTCTGCCTGACCTATACAAAGGCGGCAGCCTCGGAAATGTCGAACCGTGTTCTCAAGACCCTTTCTGAATGGGCCGTGCTGGATGATGCGGCGCTCAGCGCCGAGATTTCCAAAACCGAAGGACATCCGGCAACGCGCGAACAACTGCCCGCCGCACGGCAACTATTTGCCCGAGCACTGGAAACGCCCGGCGGCCTTAAAATCCAGACAATCCATGCATTTTGCGAAGCCTTGCTGCACCAGTTTCCGCTGGAGGCCAATGTAGCTGGGCATTTCTCGGTGCTCGATGACAGCGGAGCGGCGACACTTCTTGGTGAAGCGAGACGCAGCCTGCTAACGACAACCGCCACTGCAAAAGACGCCCCGCTTGCAGAAGCATTCGCCACCGTTCTCTCGCTCGGTGATGATACGGGTTTGGAAAACCTGCTCTCTGAAATCGTGGCAAGCCACACAGACCTGGTTCAATTTCATAGATATTGTAACGCCAATGGCGGGCCAGAGCCCGTATTGCGTGATGCTGTCGGGCTGTCACCACACGAGAATATCGCTGACATACAGGGTTCAGCACTATCATTACCCGGATTCACCAATGTCGAATTGAGTGCATTCATTGACCTTGCCAATGATAAAGGCGGCGCGAAGCCTAAAGAAGTGGCAGCGCTTCTCACCGCAATGGCGAGTCAAAGCCCGGCAGATGCGTTTCAAACCCTAACAAAAGCCTTCCTGACTGCAAAACAGGAAGCAAAAGCGCTATCTGGCATCGCCTCAAAAGCCATGCTTGAGGCCGATCCGACGTTGGCTGATCGTATCCCTCGAGCTCAGGAGGATATTCTGTACCGCCTTGACCGCATCAAAACGCTGAAGCTCTTTGATGCGTCCATGGCGGCTATCAGGCTCGCACGACATCTCAACAGCCAATACGAAGACCTCAAGAAGCGGCAGGGCTATCTCGATTTCGATGACTTGATCACAAGAACCGCAGACCTTCTCACCAAAGATGATGCAGCCCCCTGGATTCATTACAAGCTCGATCAGGGCATTGATCATGTTCTGGTGGATGAAGCGCAGGATACAAGCCCTTCGCAATGGGCCGTTGTGCGTTCGCTGACAGAGGAATTCTTATCCGGCGAAACAGCACGTGGGCGAAACCGCACTCTTTTTGCGGTGGGAGACGAAAAACAATCCATTTATTCCTTTCAGGGTGCGCGCCCGGAACGATTTTCAAATGAAGGCCGGGATGTGCGAACCAAGGCAACCGGTGCGCAACTGGAATATTCCGATATCCGCCTGCCTCTGTCATTCCGCTCCACGCAGGATGTGCTCTCTGCTGTTGACCAGGTCTTTTCCCGACCTGATCATGCCAAGGGACTAACAGCAAATGACGCCAACATTATCCACCAGTCCAGCCGCAGCGGGCATCCCGGTGCCGTTGACGTCTGGGACCTGATTATTCCGGAAGAGAGCCCGGAAGATTCCGACTGGACGGAACCCTTCGACGCTACGCCCGAAAGTGCACCGCCATCAATACTGGCCCGCAGAATTGCTGACAGCATTGCAAACCTGCTTGAAGAAGGCTCGATCATAGAAAAGGGCTTTAAAAGGCCGGTTAAACCCAGCGACGTCCTTGTCCTGGTTCGCAAGCGCGGCGGCTTTGCCAACGCGCTGACGCGTGCGTTGAAAGCACGTGGCGATATTCCGGTGGCTGGCGCTGACCGCCTTGTGCTGACCGACCACATCGCAGTTCAGGATCTTGTCGCACTCGGTCGCTTTTCGCTGTTGCCACAGGACGACCTTTCGCTGGCGGCACTTTTGAAAAGCCCTCTGGCTGGCCTCAGTGAGGATCAGCTTTTGTATGCAGCTGCTTACAGAGAAAAGAGCGAAAGCCTTTGGAAGCGGCTTGAACGACTGGCCCAATCCGGCGAAAAACCCTTTTCTCACCTTTTTGATCGCCTGAATGCATGGATTGAGGCTGCGCGCGGGCACAATCCCTTTGAGTTTTATGCCGCCATTTTGGGACCCGGAGGCGGTCGCAAACAGTTTCTGGCCCGGCTCGGATCAGAGGTGGCCGACATTCTGGATGAATTTCTGGCGCTGGCTCTGGGTTTTGAAGCCAACGGCCTGCCCGGCCTGCAGTCTTTCCTGTCTCTTCTGGAACTTGAACCACCATCCATCAAGCGCGAGCAGGACAAGGACCGCAACGAAGTGCGGATTATGACCGTTCACGCCTCCAAGGGGCTGGAAGCGCCAGTCGTATTTGTCGTGGATGATGGCGGAGCCGCATTTGATTCCAGCCACCTTGCCAAATTTCGCTTTATTGAAACGGGAGAACAGACCCGCGAGGTGCCGCTTTGGATAGCGTCCAGCACAATCAATACGGCCCTAACCAAGGCGGATGCAGAAAAACGAAAACAAGCCGCCGAAGATGAGTATCGCAGGCTTCTCTATGTGGCGATGACGCGAGCAGCCGACCGGCTGACCATTTGCGGCTACCGGAAAACACGCGAAAACCCGGATTCATGGCATTCCATGGTCTGGCGTTCATTGGAGGCTGACAAAGAAAACTGCGTTGCGACTGAGTTTTCATTTAGTAACGCTTCCTGGCCAGGCCTGAAATGGCGCACCAACGCTCCCAGCCAGGAGATACCGTCAGCAGATGCTGAAGAAGCCAGTCAAACGCCTGATCATTTGCCGGATTCACTGTTTAAACCTCTGCCCACAAAACCCACATTGCCCCGCCCCCTTTCACCCTCAGGTGCGGGGGCGCTCATCGACGACGATGACGGGGCGGCAACCGAGTCGAAGCTTTTTGGCGCAACTAAAAGCAATGCCAGCATGGCACTTAAGACGGGACATGCCGTGCACCGTTTGTTTCAGGTTTTGCCGGAGCTGGAACCGGAAGCGCGTGATGCCGCTGCACGGCGTTATTTGCAGTCTGCGCTACCGCTGACAGATCAACCCTTCCGGGATGAACTTCAGGCACAGGTTTTCAATATTCTCGGCGACGAATCACTTGCCGGCCTGTTTGGTGATAGCGCACAGGCCGAAGTGAATGTTATGGGCGTTTTGACGCTCGAGCAGGGTGAATTTGCTGTTTCCGGGCGCATAGACCGCCTTTTTGTCAATGATAACAGCGTGCTGATTGCCGACTTCAAAACCAATCGCAATCCACCGGAGAAACCGGAGGATATTGCGCAGGAACATAGCGCGCAGATGGCAATTTATCGGGAGATTTTGAAGCCGCTATATCCCGGACGCTCCGTGGAATGCTGCCTGATCTACACGGCAAACAGCCGCTTTTTCATGCTGAACGCGGAGATGATGGATCACACACTTGAAGCCATTGCCCGGGCAAAGTGATTTCCAGCTATTGAAATATCCGTCAAACAGCATAAATCATAGGAAAACTTGTAGCTATTCCAATGAGGAGCTTACCATGGCCACTGTTAAAGTCGACAACGCCAATTTTCAAAATGAAGTTCTCCAGTCAGCGGAACCTGTCGTCGTTGACTTCTGGGCTGAATGGTGCGGACCGTGCAAAATGATTGCACCCGCTCTTGAAGAACTTTCGTCCGAGCTTGCAGGCAAGGTGAAAATTGCCAAGTTGAACGTGGATGAAAATCCTGAACTTGCCGCACAGTTCGGCGTTCGCGGTATTCCGATGCTTGCCATGTTCAAGGGCGGCGAAATGGCTGACCAGCTGACCGGCGCACGTCCGAAGTCTCAGCTTTCTGACTGGATCAACGGCGCTGCCTGATTGATTGACAGCCAAAAGAAATAGCCCGGTTTACCGCCGGGCTTTTTTTATTCGGGTATTGTGCCGTTCTGCTCGAGAACTTCGCCAGCCAGATAGACTGACCCGCCCACAAGCACACGGGGCGGCGTGCCGCTGCCGACCTTCATCTTGATTGCCTGGAGAGCACTGACAAGATTGCGATGTGGTTCTGCCGTCAGGCCCGCATCGGCAGCATCGCTGGCAAGGACCACCGGATCGACAGAGGCGTCAGAGCCCGTAACCGGTACCGTCAGAACATCCGATACCAAGCCGTTGAATGGCTTGAAATAGCCACTTGCATCCTTGGTATTGATCATGCCGCTGATAATATAGACCGGCATGGATTTGCGTTCATTGAGCGTTGCAAGCGCCTCGGCAATAACCGATCCGGCACCCGGATTATGACCGCCATCCAGCCAAAGCTCGCTACCTTCGGGCAGATGCGCAAGAAGCCGACCAGCGGTTAGATGCTGCATACGGGCGGGCCAATCCACTTCAAGCATCGCCTGGGCAATTGCCTCTTCAGACAGTTCAAAGCCGCCTGAACGAACCGCCCTGATAGCCGTAGCCGCATTTGATATCTGATGGCGGCCAAACAGCCTTGGCAGCGGCAGCTCCATCAAGCCGGTCTGATCCTGATAGACCATGCGGCCATATTCTTCATAGGCGAGATAATCCTGCCCGAAAATCTGGACAGGGGCATTGTTTCGAATTGCCGTGTCTTCCAGAACATCGCGCGCTTCATCATCGGGCTGATAGCCGATGACCACCGGGCGGCCAGGTTTGATAATGCCGGCTTTCTCCGCTGCAATTTTCTCAACGCTGTCACCCAGAAAGGCTTCGTGATCCATGGAGATTGGCGTGATCACGGTGGAAACCGGATCAACAACAACATTTGTCGCATCAAACCGGCCACCAAGACCAACTTCCACAATGGCAGCATCGGCAGGATGCTCACTGAAAAGCAGGAACATGACGGCGGTCATGACCTCAAAAACCGTGATGTGCTGACCATTATTGGCCTCTGCCACCCGGCGCACTGCATCCGCCAGAACATTATCGGCAACGAGTTTGCCGGGACCACCTTTTACACCAAGCCTATAGCGCTCATGCCAGCGCACGAGATGTGGCTTGGTATGGGTGTGAACGGAGAGCCCCTGCGCTTCCAGAAGCGCGCGGCAATAGGCCGAGGTTGAACCTTTACCGTTGGTGCCCGCAATATGTATGACCGGCGGCATACGGTCTTGCGGACGGCCCAAAATGTCCAGAAGTTTACCTATGCGACCCAGCGAAAGGTCAAAACCCTTCGGGTGAAGCGCCATCAGTTTATCGATCTCGCGGGCAGCCTCGCCCGCATCAAGCGCATTCGCCATCTATATGCTCTTTTTTACGCTGTCGCGTTTTCACCGGCATCTTCAGCAATCGGCGTATCCTCGACCTCTGCCTCAACAACCGGTTCTGCTGGAACTTTCATGAGCATTTTCAAGACCCGCGCCAATGTATTGGGCAGTTCATGGCGATGGACGACCATGTCCACCATGCCGTGCTCGTATAGATATTCCGATGTCTGGAAGTCGTCGGGCAGTTTCTCGCGGATTGTCTGCTCAATAACGCGACGTCCCGCAAAACCGATTACAGCACCGGGCTCTGCGATGTGAACATCACCCAGCATTGCATATGAGGCTGTCACGCCGCCGGTGGTTGGATTGGTCAAAACCACAATATAAGGCAGGCCAGCTTCCTTGAGCATTTCCACTGCCACTGTCGTGCGCGGCAGCTGCATCAGCGAAAGAATGCCTTCCTGCATGCGTGCACCACCAGATGACGGGAACATGACCAGCGGGCAGTTTTCGGCAACCGCACGCTCAAATGCCTGAATGATCGCCTCGCCAGCTGCCGTACCAAGCGAACCACCCATGAACTCGAATTCATGGATTACAGCGACCATCTTGAGGCCCTGAAGCTCGCCAACAGCGGCAAGAATGGTGTCTTCCAGATTGGTCTTTGTCCGGCTGTCTTTCAGACGGTCAGAATATTTCTTGGAATCACGGAATTTCAGCGGATCCTGTGCCACCTTTGGTTGCGGCAGCAATTCATACCGGCCCTCACCAAACATCTGATCGAGACGTGCTCTTGCAGGCATTTTCATGTGATAGCCGGAATTTGGAATTACCCAGAGGTTTTCTTCCAGATCCTTGTGAAAGACCATCTCGCCGGAATCGGGACATTTGATCCAGAGATTCTCGGGCACTTCGCGACGGCCGAGCATGGAGTTGATTCTTGGACGGACGTAACTCGTCAACCAGTTCATCTTATCTCTCCTTGCGCCTTATTCGGCTGCTTCCATACGCGCGGCCTGAACGCCGCTTGCCAGACCGCGAACAAGTGTGACGACACTTTCAACCGTATCAGCTGTCGCAGCGCCATTGTTGTCCAGACTACCGGCAACTTGAGCAACAATTGCGCTGCCAACTACAACACCATCGGCATTTGAGCCGATGAGGCGTGCATGTTCAGCCGTTTTAACACCAAAACCGACACAAACCGGCAGAGCAGTATGACCCTTGATGCGGGTAACTGCGCCAGACACCAGTGATGGGTCCGGCAAGGCAGAACCGGTGATACCGTTCATGGAAACGTAGTAGACAAAGCCGGATGTGTTCTCAAGCACGCGCGGCAACCGCTTGTCATCGGTTGTCGGCGTTGTCAGGCGAATGAAGTTTATGCCCTTTTCAACAGCAGGAACACAAAGCTCGTCGTCCATCTCGGCAGGCAAGTCCACGATAATGAGACCATCAATGCCAGCTGCAATCGCATCATCAAGAAAACGATCAACACCGTAAACATAGATCGGATTGTAATAGCCCATCATCACGATGGGCGTTGTGTCATCGCCTTCACGGAAAAGGCGCGCCATTTCCAGCGTTTTGGCCAGCGTCTGGCCACCAGCCAGGGCACGCTGACCAGCCAGCTGGATAGCCGGGCCGTCGGCCATTGGATCAGAAAAGGGCATACCAAGCTCAATCACATCCGCACCTGCACCCGGCAGCGCCTTCATGATATTCAGCGATGTTTCAAAATCCGGATCACCACCCATGAAATAGGTGATCAGCCCTGGACGGTTTGCCGCCTTCAGTTCGGCAAAGCGGTTATCCATACGTTCAGTCATTTTCGCCAAGCCCCATGCCCAAAATCTTGCCAACGGTGAAGATGTCCTTGTCGCCGCGGCCTGAAAGGTTCATCACAATCACCTGATCCTTGCGCATTTTCGGCGCGCGCTTGATGACTTCCGCCACGGCGTGGCTTGGCTCAAGTGCTGGAATAATGCCTTCAAGTTTGGTCAGCAGCTGGAAGGCTTCCAGCGCTTCATCATCCATGATCGGCACATATTCCGCGCGGCCCGTATCAGCCAGCCAGGAATGTTCAGGGCCAATTCCCGGATAGTCGAGACCAGCGGAAATGGAATGACCTTCCTTGATCTGACCATCACCATCCTGCAGCAGATAGGTGCGGTTACCATGGAGGACTCCCGGAGAACCAGCGGTGATTGAGGCGCAATGCTCTTCGCCGGAAAGACCTTTGCCGCCAGCTTCCACGCCAACAATCTGAACGCCTTCATCGTCAAGGAAAGGATGAAACATGCCGATGGCATTTGAACCGCCGCCCACAGCAGCGATTACCATATCAGGCAGCTTGCCCTCGGCTTCCAAAATCTGTTCCTTGGTTTCCTGACCAATCACAGCCTGAAAATCACGCACAAGTTCCGGATATGGGTGCGGACCGGCAGCGGTGCCGATGAGATAATAAGTATCATCAACATTGGTCACCCAGTCGCGCAGTGCTTCGTTCATCGCGTCTTTCAGCGTGCCGCTGCCTGCTGTCACTGGAACGACTTCAGCGCCAAGGAGCTTCATACGGAAAACGTTTGGCGCCTGACGCTCAACGTCGGTAGCGCCCATATAGACAACGCAGGGAAAGCCAAAGCGCGCGGCAACCGTGGCCGAAGCCACACCGTGCTGGCCAGCGCCGGTTTCGGCGATGATACGCGTTTTGCCCATGCGCTTGGCAAGCAGGATCTGGCCGATGCAGTTGTTGATTTTGTGCGAGCCGGTGTGGTTCAGCTCTTCGCGCTTGAAGTAAATCTTCGCGCCACCAAGATGCTCTGTCAGGCGTTCAGCATAATAAAGCGGGCTCGGGCGGCCGATATAGTGCGTTCCAAGCTCTTTCAGCTCCGCCTGAAACTCCGGATCGGTTTTCGCCTTTTCCCATTCGGCCTCAAGATCGAGGATAAGTGGCATCAGCGTTTCGGCGACAAAGCGCCCGCCATAAATGCCAAAGCGTCCGTCTTCGTCCGGCCCAGACCGGAATGTATTTGGTTTCGGCGTTTCGTTCACTGTTCACTCCGTTATCTTAAGCCCGCGCTGCAGCAATAGCCTTATGCGCGGCTTCGAAGAAAGCCTCTATCTTGGCAATATCCTTGACGCCCGGTGCGCTTTCAACACCCGATGATACGTCAATTCCGGTGCACCGTGTCAATCTGATGGCATCGGCTACATTATCTTTGTTCAGGCCGCCGGAAAGCATGTAATCAATATTCTCGTCAAGCGCATCGAGAATGCGCCAGTCAAAGGAAACACCGTTTCCACCCGGAAGCTCCGACCCTTTTGGCGCCTTTGCATCAAACAAAAAGCGGTCAACGATACCCTCATAGGCCGCTATCTTTTTCAGGTCATCGCTTGTGCTGATGGACAAAGCCTTCATCACCGGCAGCCCGTAGATCGCCTTCACATTCAAGACGCGGTCCGCATTCTCACTGCCATGAAGCTGCAGAATATCCGGATTCATCAGGTTGATGATTTCATCGAGTTCATCATTGTCCGCGTTTACCGTCACGGCTACCGTTTTGGCCCGCCCGCGCACCGCATCTGCAAGTGCCCCGGCATCTGAGGGTTCTATATTACGCGGGCTTTTGGGAAAGAATATAAAGCCGATGTGGCTCGCACCCAAATCAACGGCGCGTTCCACGGCTTCAAGCGTCTTCAATCCGCAAATTTTGATCGAAAAACTCATTGCGCCCGCACTCGCATGAATCAGCCCGAGAGTCGAGCCAAAATGCGTCTCTTACTTCACCAATTGCCCTCAGTTACGGCGCTAAGACACTTTCAGATTGGAATTTTCTTCATTTGACGAGCATATCAGCCAAAATCAATGGCATGCAATGCGGAGCCATGGTGTTTCAACCACGCTTTGGCCTCATCCGTATGCGGACATAGCCTGTTGCAGAGCGCCCAGAACCTTGGTCCGTGGTTCATTTCACTCAAATGCGCCACTTCATGGGCCGCCAGATAGTCAATCACTGATGACGGCGCCATCACGATGCGCCATGAAAAACTCAATCGCCCATCTTGAGTGCATGAACCCCAGCGGCTTCTCGTATCTTTCAAAGAAAGGCTCGCAAAGGACTTGCTGCTTGCTGCAGCATGTTTTGCTGCGAAATATTCAAGGTCTGCCTTTGCCTCCTTTTTCAAGAAGTCGCGAATTCGCCTTTGGAGATGTTCCGGTGCACCGCCCACAAACAGGGTTTTGTGACCTGCAATCTCACCCAGCTCGGTGAGACCACGCAATTTTCCCGTTCTGACAATCTTGTGGGTTTCGCCACGAATGCTGATCGTGCCTCCATCAACAAGACCTGTATCAAAGGGAAGTTTTTCAAACTTCTTTGCCAACCACCCCTGATTTCGCGCCAGAAAATTATCGACCTCCTGGAAAGGAAGGTCGTGCGGGATGGTCATCTTGAGCGAGCGTCCGCCAGGCTCAATTCGCAAGGTCAAACGTGTGGCACGTTTGTCCGGCTTGACTGTCAACGGAACTTCGCGCCCGGCAACCGACACTGTTCGCCCTGCGGGCGCAGATGCGACAGGCTTTCCAGCTGTGGGACGCTTTTTGAAAAACATGGATGTCTGATAGCCGATTCGAGCCAATTTCGCTCGCTAAAAAACCGGCCTTGAAGGCGGCCGGTAAGCAATTGGACCTGCTTGATCAGGCTTTCTGGATGGCCTGATTTCCTTTTTGACGGCGCTTTTGCATGAAGCGCGAGAAATCCTGCCTGTTTTTAGACTGACGGAGTTTTGAGAGAAACGTATCAAACTCCTCCTTCATACCAGCAAGTTTTCGGTCATCTTCTACCAAATCACCATCTCGCTGGTTCCTGAAACGACCGGAGAAAGCCTCTTTCGATCGACCGAAGTCGTATTCCCCATAACCGGCCGGCATATGAACACGCCACTTGGCCTTTTCAGCACGTCGGCCAAGAAGAATATAAGCCAGCATCGCCAAACCAAGCGGCCAAAAGACTATAAAGCCCAAAACCATTGTGGTTGTGGTGGCAGGTGTCCAGGCTGGTCGTATCCAGCGCGACCGTTTCATGATCGATTTCCCTCATTAAATTGGAGATGCAGCTAATGCATCCTTGCCATGAAATGTGGGGGGTCGGCTTCCCAGCTTCAAGACAAACAGCGCCCTAATCATCTTAGAGCGCTGTTTTTACTTGGAAAAATCGATTTCTAGTTTTCGTTTGCACCAAAGACGGCTTGCACCACGCGCGGGCTGCTTTTGGAATGCTCCACACCATCTTTCCCGGCGGGCTTTGTGTTCTCGCCCATGAAATCCAGAATACG
>JBNKQT010000286.1:0-10145 GCA_050297115.1 Ensifer sp.
CAGCGATGCCGACGATTTTGGAATGAGCGAGGCAGAGGAGAGCTATCGCCGCATGATTCGCAGGCATGTGATTGCGGCACGTGACATTCCGGCTGGCAAAGAGCTTGAACCGGAAGATCTTGTTCTCAAACGCTCGGGCATCGAAGATTTCGTGACAGACCTCGGTACGGCTTACGGTGCTCGCGTTTCAAGAGCCCTTGCCAAGAATGAACCTCTCAAATCATCTGACATAGGATAGTTCGACCTCAAATGGGGAACCAACGTAAGCTCGTCGCCGCTCTGGCGTGCCGTAACCAGGGTTCAAGGCTTTACGGCAAGCCTTTGCAAAACCTTGATGTCGATAATTCAATACGCATTATCGACAATATTATCGACTGCTTGAAAACGATACCGGTTATCGACGAAATTGTTCTCGGCATTTCTGAGGGCGTTGAGAACGAGGTTTTCGTTCGTGTCGCCGAAGAGAAGGGCCTGAGATACATCGTCGGAGACGAGGTCGATGTTTTGGGTCGTTTGGTCGCCTGTGGGCAATTGGCCGGAGCGACCGACATTTTCCGCGTAACCAGCGAGTCGCCGTTTCCGTTTTTTGAGAAGGTGGACGAAGCGTGGGAGACCTACCTGCGCGACGATCTGGATGTTTACTTCCTGGACGAAGTGATTGACGGTTGCGGTTTCGAGATCATTTCTCTGGCGGCATTGGAAACCTCCCACAAGCTTGGTGAAGCAAAACACAGGTCAGAGCTTTGCACGCTCTATATTCGGGAGCATGTGCGCGACTTCAAGATTTTCAAGGGCAAGCCTGCGGACGAATTCATTCGTATGGACCTGCGCCTGACGGTTGATAATCCGGAAGATCTTGTTATTTGCCGCATTATCTACAAGGCGCTGCAGGACAAGGCACCGAGAATACCGGTTTCACAGATTATCAAATTTCTCGACGCCAACCCGAAACTGATAGAACTGACCGCACCCTTCACCGAGGTTGGTTATTCAACAATGTATGTGTGGAAAGATGGCGATGAGTAAGAGCGGTCAGAAACTTTGGGAACGCGCCAAAAAGATCATTCCCGGCGGCAATATGCTGCTGTCCAAGCGCCCTGAGATGATGCTGCCGGATCAATGGCCGGCCTATTTTTCCAAGGCAAAAGGCGCCACTGTCTGGGACCTTGATGGCAATGCCTATACGGATATGTGCCTGTTTGGCATTGGCACCAATACACTGGGCTATGGCCATCCTGAAGTTGATGCTGCTGTTTTGGAAGTGGTTGCCAACGGCAATATGAGCAGTCTCAATGCGCCGGAAGAAGTTCATTTGGCGGAAAAACTGGTTGAGATGCATCCTTGGGCGGAGATGGTCCGCTTTTGCAGAACCGGCGGCGAGGTGAACTCTGTGGCGGTGCGCATCGCACGTGCTGTCAGCGGCCGCGACAAGGTGGCTTTTTGCGGCTATCACGGCTGGCAAGACTGGTATCTTGCCGCCAATCTGGGCAATGAGAAAGTGCTTGCTGGCCACCTTCTGCCCGGTCTGGAACCCAATGGTGTGCCGCAGGAACTTCAAGGTTCCATCAGGCCGTTTTCCTACAACAATTTGGCCGAGTTTCATGAGGCGATTTCCGACCCGCAGGTCGGGGTCATTTTTATGGAGGTTTCCAGAAATACGGGACCTGACGAAGGCTTTCTGGAAGCTGTCCGCGCTGCCGCAACAGAACGGAATATCGTTCTGATTTTTGATGAATGCACATCCGGTTTCCGGCAGAGTTTCGGCGGCTTGCACAAGGTTTTCGGCGTTGAACCCGACATGGCAACTTTCGGAAAGACGCTGGGAAATGGCTATGCAGTAACGGCTGTCATTGGTCGCAGAAATATCATGGAAGCTGCACAAACAACCTTTGTGTCCTCCACATTCTGGACCGAACGGCTGGGCTCGGCGGCGGCTTTGAAGACGTTGGAAGTGATGGAGCGCGAGCGGTCCTGGGACTACATCACCGAGATTGGTGGATACGTACGTGGCATCTGGCAGCAGATTGCGGACAAGCACAGTATTGAAATCGAACATTGGGGTTTGCCATCGCTGTGCGGGTTCACAATCAAGAGTGAGAACGCACTGGCCTATAAAACTCTGATAACGCAGGAAATGCTCGCGAAAGGCTATTTTGGGGGCACCAGCTTTTTTGCTTCCATGGCGCACAACAAAGAATTGGTGGATGCCTATTTTGAAGAGTTTGATCCGGTTTTCGGGCTTATTCGCGAATGCGAAGATGGCCGCGATGTGATGAGCCTCTTGAAGGGGCCGATCGCTCATTCAGGTTTCAAACGCCTGAACTGAGTGCGGTCGCGGGAGGATATTCTGACAAAGGCGGTTTCTATGAAGGTTGCCATCCGGCTGGATGTGTCCAGGCAAAT
Source organism: Ensifer sp. (assembly GCA_050297115.1). Taxonomy (GTDB): domain Bacteria; phylum Pseudomonadota; class Alphaproteobacteria; order Rhizobiales; family Rhizobiaceae; genus Ensifer_A. Next base: position 2,404 of record JBNKQT010000286.1, read on the forward strand.
TGGCACGGGGCACTTTGCCAGATGTCTTACGCTGGCCAATGCTCTTTCGCAATCGGGTGCGGCGGTGACTTTCTTTTGCCGTTTCATACCTGACGGCGCTCAACAGCGGATTGCGGAATGTGGCCATTCCCTGCATGTGTTGCCGCAGGCAGAAACGCCACCTGACACCGAACTGGCACATGGTGACTGGCTTGGGGCAAGTCAGGAGGAGGATGCACAGGCAGTCATCGCGCTTCTGGGTGAGGGGCGCCCTGATTGGTTGATTGTTGACCACTATGCGATCGGCAAAAACTGGCACCAGCGGCTGCGTCCCTATGTAGGACATATCCTTGTTGTCGATGATCTGTGCGATCGCGAGCTGGATTGTGACATAGTGCTCGACCAGAATTTCAGGCTCGCCGATACCCATAAGTATACCACCGAAGTGCCGTCACATTGCATTAGGCTATTGGGACCGAGATATTCGCTTTTAGCACCTGACTATGGTGCGGAAAGGGAAAAGTCCAAGCCTCGGACCGATGTCAGGAAGCTGATGATTTTCTTCGGTGGGGGTGATCCTGATGGCGAGCTGTGCATCATGTCCGCAAAGGCTGCATTGGCGGTTCTGCCGCCAGAGGCAACGGTGGAAGTGATCTTTGGGGGTGGTGATGTGATGGCTGCCGCCGCATTTGAAGATCTGTGTTCCAACTATCCCAATTTCGCGCTCTTTGGTGCTCAAAAAACTCTTGCTCCGTTTATGGCCCATGCTGACTTGAGCGTTGGCGCTGTCGGTGCCACAAGCTGGGAGCGTATGTGCCTGGGTGTGCCCACGCTTGGTGTTTCCTGTGCCGACAATCAATATCCGGTCGCAAAAGACCTGGACGAGGCGGGATTCATTCGTTTGATTGGTGTCAAGGAGAGCATCTCTCAATCTGATATCGAGCAGGCAATAAGCGACGTCATCAACGGTGGCTTTCTTGAAGAATGGTCACAAGCGTGTATGACTGTGTGCGATGGGTCGGGCACGTCCCGGGTTGTTGAAACTATGATTGAAATGAGCTGATACTGATATGCCAAGCCGTTTTCCAAATTTGATCCGCAACCCTATTGGTTTTTATGAAGTCAAAGAAAAACCGAATACGCAGGAGCTTCAGGAATATTACGCTGAGAAATATTTTCAGGAAGCGAGAGGCAGCTACGAGACGAGTTATTCGGATGCAGAGCTGAACCATATTCGCGGTAAAATCCGGATGCGCTACGAGGCGATTAAATCCAGCATTCCAGACAAGGGTACCATTTTGGATGTAGGCTGCGGCGAGGGCTTTGTTCTGGCCGATTTCGCCGAGCGTGGCTGGGACGTCAAAGGCCTCGATTTTTCCAGTTCAGGTATCGAATCGCAAAATCCTCAAGTTTCTGGTGCGCTCGTGAGCGGTGATGTGTTTGCGTCATTGGATAAAGAGGTCGAAAGTCAGAACAGTTACGATGTGCTTTGGCTTCAAAATGTACTCGAGCATGTTATCGATCCGATCGACCTGATGAAGACGATGCGGCAACTGGTCAAGCCGGACGGAATTCTGGTTGTCACCGTGCCGAATGACTTTTCAGAGATACAGATGAAGGCCCTGGACGAGGGCAAGATCGAAAGGCCGTTCTGGATTGCACCTCCTGATCACCTCTCCTATTTCTCGGGGGAAAGCCTGGCGGCAATCGGCGAAGCAACGGGCTGGAGCTGCAAGTCTGTCATTGGGGATTTCCCGGTGGACTGGTTCCTCTACAACGACAATTCGAACTACATTAATTACCCTGAAAAGGGCAAGGCGGCGCATAATGCACGTATTGAGCTGGAAAACATGATTCTGGCCAAGCCGATGGAAAACGTACTGCCGTTTTATGAGCACCTTGCCCAAATGGGAATGGGCAGAGACCTGACGGCTTTCTTTGATCTGAAGAAGTGATGGGATGGGACAGGCTATGCTGTCTATGGCATCCCGGCCTTTGAGTTCTTCCACAATTCACCTCACAAACGCTACCTGCCAAAAGGCTTCCGGGTGGCGTTGGGACTGGGCAAATGAGAATTGCGCTACTCGGTGACATACATGGCAATGCGGACGCCTTTGAGGTCGTGTGCGCTGCCGCCAGACGAGAGGGCGCAGATCGGTATCTTCTGACTGGTGATTTCGTTGGCTACTATTATGAGCCGCTGGCGGTGCTCGACATGGTAAGAGAACTGCCGGGTTGGCAGGTGCTGGGCAACCACGATGAAATGTTGCTGGATTGCCTTGATGATGCAACCAGACTTTCCAGAATTCGCAAAAAATACGGTTCCGGCCTCGACAAGGCACTAGAACAGTTTAGAGAAGATGAATTCGCTTTCTTGCGCAACCTGCCAAGGTCAGTCAGCATTCCGTTTGAAGGTCGCAATGTCTTGCTTGGGCATGGCGCGCCTTGGAGTACTGATTTCTATGTTTATCCTGATGCGCCGGACGACGTTTGGGCGCGCATTGATGAGGCGTCTGAAGACGTCGTTGTGTTGGGTCATAGCCATTATCAGTTCGACCGGGCATTGCCCAACACTCTGGTGATAAACCCGGGGTCTGTTGGCCAGCCCAGAGATCGCAAACCCGGTGCGGCCTGGAGTATGCTGGATCTGGATACAAATGAGGTGACCCATTATCGCGAAAGTTACGACATGTCGCCGCTGATAGAAAGAATCCGGCAGACAGACCCCCACCTTCCTATTCTTGAAACTATGTTGACGCGCCAATGACCAATATTCTGATCACCGCCATTGGAGGCGATATTTCCCAAGGGGCAGCCTCGATAACCCGCGAGGCATTTCCATCGTGGCGAATGGTGGGTGCTGACATCAGCAGCCAGCATGGCGGTTCGCTCTTTGTTGATGAGCTGCTGATGGCCCCACCGGCCAATGATGAGGCCTATGTTGATTGGCTGTCGACTACAATAGCCGAGAAAAAAGTCGATCTTTGTTGGCCGCTTTCCGAGCCTGAACTCCAGAGACTGGCTGCAGCCAATGCATTTGAGACGATCGGCTGTCCGGTGATCTATCCGGGGAAAAAGGCCGTGGAAATTGGCAATGACAAGCTCGCTACGGCTGAATTCCTGCGTGGTATCGGCATTCCCGCACCTTGGACCGTGGTTGACGTTGAGGCTTTGAAACTCGACCAATATCCCTGCATTTACAAGCCGAGATCGAGTGCCGGTTCCAAAGCCGTTTTTATTTGCAAAACGGCTGAAGAAGCGCAGTTTTTCTTCAAGACATTTCCAGGTGGCGTATTTCAGGAACTGTTGCTGCCAGCAGACAAAGAGGTAACATGTGCGGTTTACCGGTCGCGGCAGGGCGAGACCGCTGTGTTTCCTCTTTTGCGGCGGTTGACCGGCGGTTTGACGGGCTGGGCAGAGAGCATTCAGGATGCTGAAGTGGATGCGCAGTGCAAACGCGTTGCGGAGGCTTTGGACCTTCAAGGTGCAATAAACATCCAGTTGCGGATAACACCGGAAGGGCCGCGGATTTTTGAAATCAATGCCAGGCTTTCTTCGACGGCGATGATCCGGCACCAAATGGGGTTTACCGATGCAGTGTGGAGCCTTAAGGAAGCGCTTGGAGAGAGCATAGAGCTGAAAGTTCCAGCGGCTGGAATGCAAGGTGTCAGGGTGCAGTCGGCAGCCCTGATCAAAGGTTAGGGGAGTTACCATGCGGATAGGAAACGTACCAATCGGGTCAGATCACCGGCCTTTCATCATTGCGGAAATGTCGGGTAACCACAATCAATCGCTGGAGCGCGCTCTTGCCATTGTTGAGGCGGCTGCGCAGACAGGAGCACAGGCGCTGAAACTGCAGACCTACACGGCTGACACGATCACGCTGAATGTCAGGGGCGGTGCATTCGACATCAACGATGCGAATAGTCTGTGGAGCGGAAAGAACCTGCATGATCTCTACAAAGAGGCCCACACTCCCTGGGAATGGCACGAGCCGATCATGACGCGGGCAAATGAGCTTGGAATGATTTGCTTCAGCTCTCCTTTTGACGAGACTGCTATCGATTTCCTGGAAACGCTCAACGTTCCCGCTTATAAGATCGCCTCTTTTGAAAACAATCACCTGCCGCTGATACGGAAGGCCGCCAGCACCGGAAAACCTCTTATCATGTCGACAGGCATGGCAAGTTTGGCAGAACTCGATGAGGCGGTGAAGGCTGCGCGCGAAGGCGGCTGCAAAGACCTTGTCCTGCTGAAATGCACGAGCACCTATCCAGCCACACCTGAAAACACCAACGTGCTGACCATTCCGCATATGCGTGAGCTTTTTGGCTGCGAAATCGGCCTGTCTGACCACACAATGGGTGTCGGGGTTTCTGTTGCGGCTGTCGCGCATGGCGCAACGGTTGTCGAGAAGCATTTCACACTGTCGCGGGCTGACGGCGGGGTTGATAGCGCCTTTTCTCTGGAGCCGCATGAACTGAAAAGCCTGGTGGACGAGACGGAGCGCGCATGGCAGTGCCTGGGTCGCGTCACCTACGGGCCGACTGAGGCTGAGAAAAAGTCGCTTTTGTATCGGCGTTCCATATACATCTCCTCGACGGTACGTGCGGGTGAGGTTTTCACCGAGGAGAATGTTCGCATTGTACGTCCTGGTGAGGGATTGGCCCCGCGCCATATTGATCAGGTTATCGGGAGAACGGCAACCAGAGATGCGGACGCTGGCACGCCCGTAACCTGGGATCTGGTCGGGTAGAACGATGATTTCCAGCGAGCACCTTCTGCTGCGTCCCCTGATACCGGAAGACGCCAATGAGAATTATCTCTCCTGGTTTCGCCAGCCCGGCGCGGAGTGGATCGAGAGTAGCAAATCTGACCAAACGCTTGAATCGTTGAGAAGCTATATTCAAGAGAGATGCGGTGTAGACGAGGTCTTGTTTCTGGGAATTTTCGAAAAGGAAACTGGTGAGCATATCGGCAACGTGAAATTTGAGCCGATTGACGAGGAGCAATCTGCCGCCATATGCGGCATCTTTATTGGAGCCCCGAGCGCTCGGAACAAGGGCTATGGCAAGGAAGCCATATTGGCAGGATCCAGATGGCTCAAGCAGAACCGGGGCATCGCTCAGATCGTGCTTGGTGTCGACAAGGAAAATTTGGCCGCCTTGAAAGCTTATGAAAGCCTCGGCTTTAAGAAAGGTCCGCATCCGCTGATGCCTGAAGGCACAACCTTTTTCAGCATGGTGTGGCAGGTTTCATGATCACGCAGCTTCTGGCCCGGGTCTCCCGGCGGTATCACGCGCGCTGGCACAGAGGCGTAATGCGCGGATATCGGCGTTTGAAACACGAGGGAAGACTGGGCTGGGTCGATGATTGCAGGCGAACACTCGCTGGTACTTCGGCTTCTGACAATATCAAGGTCAGCCAGACGTTTTTTGGGGCCGCGACAGCTCAGGCGCAACTTGCGATACAGCAATACCTCATGGTCTCGGTTGACAGTATGGGGCTTTTCCAGGCTCTCCTTTTTGTGCATTCGAAAGACGAGTCTGTATTCATTTTTCCTCTTCCCCGGCCTTGGCGCAAAGCCTTGAAAGAGGAAGGGGTGCCAGTCGCTGAGCTCCGTTCAAGGATAGCTTGGTTCATATTTGTTTGTGGCATGTTTGTTTATGGCCTGCTTGCTATTGCGAAATATGGATTGTCGGCCGCCAGGTCGAGAAAAACGCCGACGTTGTCACAGACGGCCTTTTTCGATGCTTTGGGGCCGGGAAACCTGCCTCGCACCGATGGCGGCAAAAGCTATGATATTTTCAGTTGGTACGAAGCTTGGCCAGATCGATCTCCAGACGTTACCGGCCTGGCGCACACAATTGCGGGCGGTGGTGATCGCAGCGTTTCGGGCCTCTCTCTACAGTATCGGCCAAATGCCATTTCATACCCGCGTAGCCTGAGAGGCTATGCCGCTGTTGCGCGTATTTTGGTCAGCGAGATAGCCATCAGCCTTTTTGATCTGTTGCGTGGCAGATGGTGGCATTCGCTAATGCTGAGTGAAGGTGTCAAGTCGGCGATGGTCCGATGTGCTGATCCCGGCGATCTGGCTTCAGATTATCTGTTTCATAACTCAGGCTGGGTCTACCGTCCGATCTGGACCTATGAGGCAGAAAAGCGTGGTTCACGCGTTCTTTTCTACTTCTATTCGACCAACTGTGAAACCTTCAAGCGGAAGGAAGGCTATCCCGCGCAAACGGGATATTGGGAACTTTGCACCTGGCCTGTCTGGTTGGTGTGGGATCAGGCTCAGGCGGAGTTTGTTTGGCGCGCGGTGGGTAAGGCTGATGTGAGAATTGTCGGTGCAATTTGGTTTGCCGATAATGCATTGGAGCTTCCTGATATTCCTGCAAACACGGTGGCCGTGTTTGACGTACAGCCGATGCGCTCGTCAATATACGAGGGGCTGGCACTTCCAACAGAATACTATGTTCCGGAGGTAGCCTGCAGATTTGCGGAAGATGTATTTCAGGTTTGCAGCGACCTGGACACGGCCGTTACATGGAAACGCAAGCGTGATGTTGGCAAACGTGTCCATCAAGCTTATGGAAAATTGCTCAAACAGGCAGACAATGTTGTTGATTTCGTCGAAATTGTTCCTTCAATCGCCGCACAGCATGTAATAGGGAATGATGGTGTTTGCTGTGTTGTCAGCATGCCTTTTACATCAACCGCCCTCGCCGCACGTGCGATGAGCAAGCCGAGTTGTTATTACGATCCATCAGGGATAGTTCAGCCAGATGACAGGGCCGCTCATGATATCGTTGTTATACAATCCAGAGATGCGTTAAAGTGCTGGATCGAAGAAAATATGGGCACCAATAGCGAGCCGCTCAAAGGAGCGAATGAATGACGAACCACAATATTGTTGAAGTTGGCTACGGGAACGTACAGAAAGTGCGGATTGGCGCTGGACTCCCGCTCGCCTACATCGGAGGCCCATGTGCGATTGAAAGCCGTGACCACACGTTGAAAATGGCGGAGATGGTTGCCGGTATTTGTGAGCGTGTTGGCCTGCCTTGGATATTCAAGGCTTGCTACGACAAGGACTGCCGCTCTTCAGCCGACAGCTTTCACGGTGTGGGACTGGACGAAGGTCTCAAAATTCTGGCTGAAGTGCGCGACACATTCAATGTGCCTGTGACTGCCGACTTCTCGGACCCCGCATGGGCTGCTGCAACTGGTGAGGTCTGCGACCTGGTTCAGGTGCCTGCCTATCTTTGTCGGCAAACGTCTGTTCTTCGTGCTGCTGCCGAGACCGGCCGACCGATTCACCTGAAGAAGGGCCAATTCATGAGCCCCTGGAACATGAAGAACTCCGTTCGCAAGCTTGAGCATTTCGGCTGCAATCAAGTTTTGCTGACTGATCGTGGAACGTTCTTCGGCTACAATATGCTGGTCAACGACATGACCTGTTTCCCGATCATGGCCCAGACCGGCTGCCCCGTTTGTTTCGATGCAACACACTCCATCCAGATGCCCACATCAATGGGCAATATTTCCGGTGGGCAGCGCGAATTCATTCCGTTCCTTGTTCGCGCAGCTGTTGCGGGCGGAATTCAGGCTCTGTTTATGGAAACCCATGACAACCCGGATGCAGCGCTTTCTGATCCGAACACGGTGCTGGACATCAAATATCTGGAGTCCATTCTGGGGCAGGCCAAAATGGCTCACGAAATGCGTCTCAACATCCTGGAAAAATATGGAGAAGACAATGT
>JBNKQT010000287.1:0-3500 GCA_050297115.1 Ensifer sp.
GCCCAGTGTAATCTTGATGGATGTATCCATGCCGGTCATGAACGGGCACGAAGCCACACGCAAAATCCGCGAAATGGAACGCAAGCTCGGTCTGAAGCACACACCGATCATTGGTGTGACCGCTCACGCCCAGGAAAGCGACAAGGAACAGTGCCTGGCGGCAGGAATGGACGACTATCTTTCCAAGCCGATCAGCCCGGAACGCCTGCAGGACAAGCTCCGCCAGTGGATGCCGTCCAGAGCAAACCGGAATACCGGATAAAGCGGCTCACCCGATCAGCATAAACTTGTCAACATCCACCATACCCCGGTCCGATATTTTCAGATGCGGAATTACCGGCAGCGGCAGGAATGCAAGTTGCAGGAACGGCTCTTCAAGCGTTGCCCCGAGATTAAATGCAGCTTTGCGCAGGTCCTTGAGAATATCACGCACCACCTCATAAGGCTCAAGGCTCATAAGCCCGGCAATCGGCAGCGCAATCTCACCCGTTACCTCGCCATCCTGAACAACAACAAAGCCACCATTGATATCGGCCAGACGATTGACCGCCATCGCCATGTCGTCTTCATTGGCTCCAACCACACAGATATTATGGCTGTCATGGCCAACAGTTGAGGCAATGGCACCCTTCTTCAGGCCAAACCCTTGCACAAAGCCATTGGCGTGATTGCCGTTCTTGCCATGCCGCTCGATAACCGCAACCCTCAATATGTCACGCTCAAAATCAGCCGTTGTCTGGTTCCCGTCAACAGGAAGCCTGTAGCGCCGATGTTCGGTAATGATTTTACCCGGCAACACCCCAATCACGGAGGTTTCGCCTTCCGCAGCAGGTATCCCGAAATCGGCTGCGTGCACCTCGCGCGCCTTCACACTTTCCAGCCCGACAGGCGCAACAGTTTTGCGCGTGGCGAAAAGCGCATCATTTACCAACCGTCCCGCTGAGAAAACCATATCCGCATGACAACCTTCCAGACTGTCTATCACCACCAGATCAGCCCGCCAGCCGGGCGCAACCAATCCACGATCACGCAAGCCAAAAGCCCGCGCCGCTGAAATGGACGACGCCCGGTAAATTGCCAACGGTTCCACACCACGCGCAATCGCCGTGCGGATCATGTAATCAAGGTGTCCCTGCTCCGCGATATCCAGCGGATTACGGTCGTCGGTGCACAAGGCAAGATGCGGCGAAAGGCGCTCCGTAATGATCGGGATGAGCGCCTCCAGATCCTTCGAAACCGACCCCTCACGCACCAGAATATGCATCCCCTTGCGAATCTTCTCCAAGGCTTCCGGTACATTGGTCGTCTCATGCTCAGTACGGATACCGGCGGCGAGATAACCGTTCAGATCATTTCCGGAAAGAAGCGGCGAGTGCCCGTCAATATGCCCGCCCTGAAAGGCCTCAAGCTTCGCCATACAGATTGGGTCTTTGTGGATCACACCGGGAAAATTCATGAACTCGGCAAGGCCAATCACGTTGGGGTGATCCCTGTAGGGAAGAAGCTTTTCAATCGGCAGGTCGGCACCAGACGTTTCCAGATGCGTGGCAGGTACGCAGGAAGAAAGCTGCACGCGAATATCCATAATGGTTTCAACAGCAGAGTTCAGGAAGTATTCGATACCTTGAGTGCCAAGCACATTGGCAATTTCATGCGGGTCACAAATCGCCGTCGTAACACCGTATGGCAGCACACAGCGATCAAACTCGTGCGGCGTCACGAGCGAGCTTTCAATGTGCAAATGCGTATCAATGAAACCGGGAACCACAATGCGACCGGAAATATCAATCTCCGTCTCACCCTCATAATCGCCACATGTGCCAACCACGGTATCACCGCAAATCGCGATATCCGATGCAACCAGTTCACCGGTGACGAGATCGAAAAATTGCCCGCCCTTCAGGACGATATCGGCCTTCTCACGACCAACACCTTGATCAATCCGGCGCTCAAGCGATGAATCCATTGAATTCCCTTTGCATTCAAACTCAAAGCAGGAGGTTAGCCTGCCAGCCTGCAAAGCTCAACGGGATTTCCTTCCGCTCAGACAAACTGGAAAACGCCGTGTCGCGGTTGCAACCCTGGGAAACGACAGACGAAAGAAGAACAAGCAAAAAAGACCAGGTCACGAACCCGAAATTGAGTTCATGACCTGGTGCAGACGGGAGTATAGCCCCCCGCCCCTCGCTCGGGCTGGTATCAGCGGCGTTTCCAGCCCGTAACCATAGCACGTACAAGATTTTCCTTGTGTTCAAAGCTGGCAATCACAACGCCCGCAATGTGCAGTCCAATCAGCGCAAGCGTTGAATTCGCCAGCACTTCATGCACTTCCTCGACCCATTCAACACCCCAATAGGCATCTGTGGTCATCATGAAACCAGTGGTGGCGGTCCCGGCAATGGCAAGAATGAGCGCAATCACCATCGCACCGCCAGCCGGATTATGGCCGATATAACGTTGCGCCCGCATTTTGAGCGTATCGGCAAGAAAGCCAAAAACCCTGCCGGGGCTGTAAATAAAGTTGACGAACCGGGCATGCTCCGTGCCAATCAACCCCCAGATAACGCGGAAGGTGAGAAGACCAATAATTGTGTAACCTGAATATATATGGGCCTTTTCCCATTCATCGCCTGTCAGAAAGGAAAAGGTAAAACAGCCAACCAGTGACCAATGAAATATGCGAACCAGCGGGTCCCACACCTTGACCATATCGCGCTCCATTTTCTTAGAAAGAGAGGAATGCCGCGATTGAAAACCGCGGCTTCACATCAAGGGGATCAGTTGCTCTCGCCGTTCTCGGTGCCAGCCTGTTCCAGTGTTACCGGGTTGAACAGCAGTTCCATCTTCTTGCCCTGAGCATCGATTGCATAGAGCTCGTAGCAGGAACCCTCAACCTTCACACGGCGTACATCAAAGCCCATCTCTTTGCCCTTGGCCTTCATTGCGTCTTCGCTCTGCCAGTTTGCCTTGGGCTCCTGGGTGCAGTCGCGGTTTGCTTCAGCATGAGCCGCAGATGCAAGGGCTGATGTTGCCAGGACAGTGGCAAGTACAATCTTTTTCATGAGCTTTAATCTCCGTTTCAGTACGGCGGGCTTGATTGCCCCGAACCGTTGATTGGAGGTATAGCTGCACCAAGATGACAGTTACCTGACGTGTTTTGTAAGCTTATCGTAAGGTTGAAACACATATAGATAGATGCATGGAAACAACCTTGAAAAGCATGAAAACAAGACTTCGCGTAGCAACGGCAGCCAGCCTGGCCGCGCTGCCACTGCTTTTGATTGCCCAATCTTCCTATGCTGACGACGACCGTCACAAAGGCCGATATGTTGAAAACGAGAACGATGAAGCAGACTACGACGATGCTTTGGAAGCACTGCGTAGAGGCAAGGCTCTACCACTCGGCACAATCCGCCAGATGATCACAAAACGCTGGTCAGGAGAGATCGTAAGGATCGAGGTCAAGCGCCGCAGTGGCAGTCTGCATTATGAATTCAAAG
>JBNKQT010000288.1:0-3816 GCA_050297115.1 Ensifer sp.
CGCTATGTTATTCGGAACTTACCATTCTTCCAGCACCCAACACACGACAGCGATATCCGGCGTTTTGCCCACCAAACACCGGAGCAATTTCGTCCGCAAAATCGGCAAAAGATGCCAAATCTGGCGGTTGCAGCGCCCTCAAGGCCAGCAAATATACCCGCATGTTTTCCCGCAAAACGTGCGCTCAAGCGCGCTGGATGGCAGCCCGCCGCACGGTCTTCAGATGACGATAAAACAGGAAAAAGAGAACCGGCTTTACCGGTCCCCAATTTTTCACTCTTGGATGTTTTCAACCTCTTCGGCAGAAAAGCGATAGGTCGTTGAGCAGAACTGGCAGGTGACGTTGACAAGGCCATCGTCCAGGCTTTCTTCCAGTTCTTGAGCTGACATGCCAGCCAACACACCGCCAATCTTCTCGCGCGAGCAGGAGCATTTATCAAAAACCATCTGGCTGTCGTAGACCCGCACGCCACGCTCATGGAAAAGACGGAAGAGCAATCGTTCGGCGCTCACATTCGGGTCCGTCAATTCGTCAGCATCAATGGTTTCCACCATGGCGCGGGCTTCTGACCAATGGTCGTCCTCAGCCAGTTTATGGCCTTCGGTGTCACCATCACCACCATGAAGATCCGGCATGCGCATGCGTTCCGGCGCTTCGGGAAGAAACTGTGCAATCAGGCCACCCGCCCGCCAGCGATGGCGTGGTTTGTCGTCCTCGTCGCGGTCCAGCAATTCTGCGGCACTCAGGCGTACAGACGTTGGAATCTGTTCTGATTGACGGAAATAGGTCTCTGCAATTCGCTCAAGGCTTTCACCGGCCAACGGAACGATGCCCTGATAGGGTTGCATATGCGCACCTTGGTCGATCGTAAAAGCCAGTACGCCTTTACCAAGCAATTGCTCAGGCTCTGTCTGCCCTGCCGCGATAGCTGCATTCAACCGCTCTTCATCAAAACGAGCATAGGCGCGCACGGCATCGGGTGCTGCAAAATCTGCCACCAGCAGGTCAACAGGGCCATCACTCTGCGTTTGCACAATGAATTTGCCTTCAAATTTCAGCGACGTACCAACCAGCACCGTCAGCACAACAGCTTCGGACAGAAGCCGCGCTACGGGCTGCGGGTATTTATGGCGGTCCAGAATAGCGTCCAGCATGGGCCCAAGCTGAACGGCACGGCCACGCACATCCAGGCCTTCAACCTGAAAAGGTACGACATTGTCATCTCCGGCATGGTCGAAATCGCCAAGCCCGACATTCACTTCACTCATCAAAGAAACTCCTGCGACCACTCAGGCCGTTCGAAATCAGCCTCTGCCGCAATATGTAACGGAAATTCTCGCCCCTATCGACGATGTTGTTCGTTAAATGGTCATGCCGCACGCAAATTTCAACACGCGCGGCTAACCCGTTTCAACGCCTCCAACACGCCGAAAAGTGCCACCATCAAAGGTGACATCAGCGAATTAGATCGCGCCCAGGCACCAAGCCAGAATGGACTTCTGTGCATGAAGGCGGTTTTCCGCTTCGTCGAATACAACAGATTGCGGACCATCAATCACGCTATCGGTCACTTCCTCACCACGGTGTGCTGGCAGGCAATGCATGAACAATGCGTCTGGATTTGCCTTTTTCATCAGTTCCGGGTTCACCTGATAGGGCATGAAAATGTTGTGGCCGCGGGCCTTGTGCTCCTGGTTCATGGAAACCCAGGTATCCGTCACCACGCAGTCTGCACCGGCAACAGCCTTGTCAGCATCATGCCCCAGCACAACCTTGCCACCATTGTTGCGTGCCCAGTTCAGGAACTTGTCTTCCGGCTCGGAACCGAGCGGCACGGCCATGTTCATCTGATAGCCAAAACGTGCAGCCCCTTCCACAAAGGAATGCAGCACATTGTTGCCATCGCCGGTCCAGGCAATTGTCTTGCCTTCAATGGAGCCGCGATGCTCCTCAAAGGTCATGATATCGGCCATGATCTGGCAGGGATGGGTCTCATCCGTCAGCGCGTTGATCACCGGCACGGTCGCGGCATCAGCCAGTTCCAGCAGACGCGAATGCTCGGTCGTGCGGATCATGATGATATCAACAAAGCGCGAGAGAACCTTCGCTGTGTCGGCAATCGTTTCAGCGCGACCAAGCTGCATCTCGGTGCCGGAAAGAAACAGCGTCTCACCACCAAGCTGGCGCATGCCAACGTCAAAAGAAACGCGCGTGCGGGTCGATGGCTTCTCGAAGATCATCGCCAGCGTCTTGCCTTCCAGCGGTCGGTCGCCCTTGCCGGCTTTCAGTGCCTGCTTGCGTGTCTTTGCGTCGTCCATAATTGTCCGCAGGTCGCCTGCGGAAACGGCGGAAAGGTCCAGAAAGTGTTTTACGGATGCCATTCTTCTTAATTCCTGCAATTCACGTATTATTCGACAGCCTTGATCAGGCTTTCCAGCGCCAGATCGATACGGTTCAATCCTTCACGCGCCTCATCGGGTGTCGTTGTCAGTGGTGGCAACAACCGGATAACATTGTCGGCAGCCAGCACGCCCAGAACCTTCTGATCGCGCATCGCGGTCAAAATGTCGGCAGATGACTTCTTCGCCTTGATGCCGAGGAAAAGCCCGTCACCACGCACTTCTTCCACCAGTTCCGGATAGCGGTCCTTGATGGACTCCAGTCCCTGACGGAAGAGGAGCGCCACATCGCGCACATTGTCCAGAAAGCCTTCTTCCAGAACAACATCCAGCACCGCTTCGCCCGCAGCCATTGCCAATGGATTGCCGCCATAGGTCGTGCCATGTGTTCCAGGCACCATGCCGGAGGCTGCTTCCTCAGTCGCCAGGCAAGCGCCAACAGGAAAGCCGCCACCAATACCCTTGGCAATGCCCATGATATCCGGCGCAATCCCTGTCGCCTCGTAAGCAAAGAGCTTGCCGGTACGCCCAACGCCAGACTGCACTTCATCAAAAATCAGCAGCATGCCCTTTTCGTCGCAAAGCTCTCTGAGCGCATGCAGAAATGCAGGCTCGGCACGGCGAATACCGCCTTCCCCCTGCACCGGCTCAATCAGAATAGCCGCCGTATTCTCGTCAACAGCAGCCTTTGTTGCCTCCAGGTCGCCAAACGGCACATGGATGAAACCCGGGGCCTTGGGCCCAAAGCCTTCAATATATTTCTCGTTGCCGCCAGCAGCGATGGTCGTTGTTGTCCGGCCATGAAACGCGCTGTCAAACGTGATGATATTGAAACGCTCCGGCTGCCCCTTGTCGAAGAAGTAGCGGCGTGCGGTCTTGATCGCACATTCCAGCGCTTCCGCACCGGAATTGGTGAAGAAGACCTTCTCGGCAAAGGTTATATCGCAAAGCCGCTTTGCCAGCCGTTCCTGGCTGGGCGACTGATAGAGATTGGAGGTGTGCCACAGCTTGTCAGCCTGGTTCTTCAACGCTTCCACGAGATGCGGATGCGCATGGCCCAGCGAGTTCACAGCAATACCGGAGGCGAAATCGAGATAGCGCTCTCCACCCTCGGTGATCAGCCACACGCCCTCTCCTCGCTCAAACCGCAGAGGAATGCGGTTGTAGCTATTAAAAAGTGGCGAGGTGTCTGCCATGGCCCTGTTCTCCTGAACACGAGTAAATCACTAATTTTCGGGATTTCGATTACCGGAGGAAGCTCCACCAGAAATCAAAAATGCCGCCAAGTGTGGCGGCAGGCGCAATATCGTCATTTCGCGCTGCAATGTCAATAAACCCCTTGAAACGCGGGGAACAGAGACCATTCTCCCGTTTGCACCGCAGCACGATTTCACCAGCAAGAGATCGGAAGAGCGT
>JBNKQT010000289.1:0-3612 GCA_050297115.1 Ensifer sp.
ATTGCCATTGCGCTTGCCATGGGGCCTGTGACCGGTTGGGGGCTGGTTGTAAGCTATGCCATATACGCAACGGCAAGTGCGCTGATTATCGCCAATTATGAGGGCTACCTCTTTCAGTATCTTTGGCCTGAAAGTCCGGAGATCTTTGATCCGCTCAACCTGGTATTGATCATCGCAGTCATTGCTGCCGGTATTCAATTCTGTTGGCGGTTTACAGCACGCGAGGAACCAAACCGATGGCAGCGGCCTCTCGTACATGGGATAAGTCTTTTCTTGCCCCTTTTGGCTGTACCTGCCCTGCTTTATCCCGACAACGAAGCCCTGCATTATCTAGTCTATATGCTAGTGCCTTTGGGTGCGCTTGCCTATCTGGGGTTTGCGCTGCTTGGTTTGCGGCGAAAAAGGCGCGGTGCCCTGCCCTTCTTTTTGGGTGCGGCCACGATTGCGCTGACCGCCGGGTTCACGACCTTTGCCAAACTTTACCCCGGCTCGCTGGCCTTCAGCCTGGTGCTGGATTACATGCACCGCACACTGGTTCTGGAAGGTCTTCTTTTTCTGCTGGCGATGATCCTGCGGGTGATCAGTATTCGCGATGAACTCAACCGATCACTGAAAGCAGAGCTGAAAAGCACATCTGAGAAGCTGGAACTGTCGCAGGCTTTGGCGGAAAGCAAACGCAAATATGACGAGACCCGCAGGCTGGCGGACTCACATCGCTCCAGCCTTGCCGCGATGGCGCATGATTTGCAGCAACCGTTAATGTCGCTACGGCATGGGCTGGATGCGCTGGGTTCGAAACAGGCTGCAGATCGTGATGGCGCTGAAAAGCTGGCAGCCGCCGTTGATTATCTGGAAAGCCTGACAACACGGACATTGGACGACACAAACCCGGCCAAGCAGAAAGACCCGGAAGCACCTGATGTCGGGAAGGAAGAGTTTCCTGTCTCCATAATCCTGGATAATTGCCTGGCGATGTTTCGAAAGGAAGCGGCTGCGCGCAATATCGCACTGACGGCGGAAACTTCACAGGGCTCCGTTTATGCCGATCCTGTGATCCTGATGCGCATTGTCAGCAACCTGATCTCCAATGCGATCAAACATTCGAATGGCTCAAAGGTTTTACTGGCAGCAGAGAAAGGAGCGGGATTTATCACAATTTCAGTATCCGATGACGGGAAAGGCATGTCGGAGGATCAGATCGCTGACCTGTCACTGGCTTATTCGAAAGGCAGCGACAGTGGCGGAACGGGGCTGGGACTGCACCTTGTTCACGAGGCCAGCAAAGCCCAAGGGATCACAATTAACGCAGCTTCAAAGCCCGGAAGCGGCACAACGTTTACATTGCGCGTTCCAGTAAAACCCACGCAATGATCAGCGACCGTCTGGCTGAATGTCATCTTCCTGGGGGGCGGAAAATGCGTCACCACCGCCATATTTTTTCTGCCATGCACGCGCGCTGAAAGGCAGGCTAATCAGATAGCAGACGACAGCGACAACCAATGTCTGCCAAGGATAGACCATGAGAATGGCAACCAGCAGCACAACGAGCATAATGAGCGGCAAAGTGTAGCCGCGAGGAATGCGGGCACCTGACTTGCCTGACCAGACAGGCACGCGGCTGATCAGCAAAGCGCCAATGATCAGCGTGTAGATAGCCGAGACATAGGCCGTCGTTTGGGTTGGCACCATGCCGAGGAAACTCAAGTAGACCGGAAGCAGAACAAGAAATGCACCTGCAGGCGCGGGAACGCCAACGAAGAACTCCGATTGCCACGGCGCTTTAACAGCGCGGTCTGCCATAACGTTGAAGCGGGCGAGGCGCAGGCCGGAGTTAATGGCAAAAGCCATAGCCGCGATCCAGCCAAGCGAATCAATTTGGTCCAGTGCAAAGATGTAGAGAACCATAGCCGGAGCAACGCCAAAATTGATGATATCGGCGAGTGAATCCATCTGTGCGCCGAATTTGGACGATGCTTTCATAAGGCGCGCTACACGTCCATCGATGCCGTCCAAAACTGCGGCGACCAACACCATCTGGACAGCCAGTTCATAGCGGAACTCAATGGCAAAGCGAATGCCGGTAAGGCCCGCACAGATCGCCAGAACGGTAATCAGATTGGGGATCATCAGGCGCAGCGGAATCTCTTTCAGGCGAGGCCCGCGCGCGGCTTCATTCTGCTCGTCGTTTTTTTCTGGCAGGTTGTTCATTAATCAGCGCTCAATGTCAGGTTCTGCGGCTGCTCAAGGGGCCACGAGCGCTGTTGAATTCGGCCAGAACCGTTTCACCAGCGATCGCTGTTTGGCCGACACTCACGCGCGGTTCAGCACCATCGGGAAGGAAAACGTCCAGACGGGAGCCGAAGCGGATCAGGCCGAAGCGCTCACCGGCCTCAAGATTTTCCTCGACCTTGGACCAGCACACAATGCGGCGGGCAACGAGACCGGCAATCTGGACAACGCCAATGTCACCTTTGTCAGTTTCAATCACCAGACCGTTGCGCTCGTTTTCTGTGCTGGCCTTGTCGAGTTCGGCGTTGAGGAACGCGCCTTCGCGATAGACGATATCGCGGATGCGGCCTCGCATGGGCGCACGGTTCACGTGGCAGTTGAACACATTCATGAAAACGGAAACGCGCAACATTGGCTCAGAGCCAAGGCCGAGTTCTTCAGGTGGCGTGATGCGCGTGATGGCAGAAACGCGGCCATCCGCCGGTGAAATCACCAGATCTTCATCCTGCGGCGTAACACGCTCGGGATCGCGGAAGAAGTAGGCACACCAAAGTGTGAGGAGAAGCCCAACCCAGAAAAGCGGGTCCCAAATCCAGCCAAGGACCAGAGAGCCGACAAAAAAGGCTGCGACAAAGGGGTACCCCTCTTTATGGACAGGCACGATTGTATCGCGAATTGTGTTCATCAGGCTCATGGCAATATCTCCGAAGTCTTCGGCGGTTGTCTAAACCTATCAGCCGCAAAGGGCAAACAGAATCCGGTAATCTAGCGTGCCGGATCCAGCCTTTGAATGATACCCAGATCATCGCTTTCGCGCACGGCCTTGAGATGTTCTTCGGCCTGCGTTGCCTCGCGCTGGCGGTTCCACATCTGCTCGTAGAGGCCGTTATGCGCGAGAAGCTCCTGGTGGGTGCCGCGTTCGGCAATTTCCCCGGCTTTAAGCACAATGATTTCATCGGCATTGATAACTGTGGACAAGCGGTGCGCAATAACCAGAGTCGTGCGGCCTTCAGAAATGCGATCCAGTTCGGCCTGAATTTCCTGCTCCGTATGCGTATCCAATGCGGATGTCGCCTCATCAAGCATGAGGATAGGCGGCGATTTCAAGATAGTGCGCGCAATGGCAACACGCTGCTTTTCGCCACCTGAAAGCTTCAGGCCGCGCTCGCCCACCATCGTATCAAAACCATCTGGCAGGGAGCGGATAAAGTCGCCGATCTGTGCGACCTCAGCTGCCGCTTCAACTTCTTCCCGCGTGGCGGATGGGCGGCCATAGGAAATGTTGTAAGCGATCGTGTCGTTGAAGAGCACGGTATCCTGCGGCACCATGCCGATGGCCGCGCGCAGACTTTTTTGCGTGATGTTACGCACATCCTGACCATC
>JBNKQT010000290.1:0-6974 GCA_050297115.1 Ensifer sp.
GGATTGACGGGGACTTCACGCCAGCAGGCGGCTGTCAGGCCTTCATTTTCCAGGTGTTTTTCAAGCGCCTTGCGCGCGATTGCGGAGATTTCCGCGTCCTCAACCGGCATAACCTGCGACATGACTTCCACCACCGTCACATCCACGCCCATGGAGCGGTAGAAGGATGCAAACTCAATACCGATGGCACCGGAGCCCATGACAACGATCGACTTCGGCATAAAGTCCGGTTTCATGGCTTCAAAATATGTCCAGATCAGCTTGCCATCCGGCTCGATGCCTGGCAAAGCCCTCGGGCGGGCACCCGTGGCTACAATGATATGCTTGGCGGTGTAGGTTCCAGCGTCCTTGACACCCTTCGGAACAGGATTTTGCGGTTCAACAACCGGCTTGGAAGATTTGCCGACAACGATCTCGCCCGGCTTGGTCAGTTTGGCCTCACCCCAGATCACGTCGATCTTGTTCTTCTTCATAAGAAAGCCGACACCACCATTTAGGCGGGCCGAAACACCGCGGGAACGTTTAACGACGGCATTCACATCTGCCGTCATCTTGCCTTCCAGCGTGAGACCATAGTCTTTTGCGTGGGAGGCGTAGTCCATCATCTCAGCGGAACGAAGAAGAGCCTTTGTCGGGATGCAGCCCCAGTTCAGGCAAATGCCACCCAAGTGTTCGCGCTCGACAATCGCGGTCTTGAAACCGAGCTGGGCGGCCCGGATGGCGGCCACATAACCACCGGGACCGGACCCGATGATGATAACATCGTAAGCATTGGACATGGGCGTCTCCACTCCTCAATTATTCTGTCATTGAGGCAGTGGAGTTCGCCCCACGCCCCCTATTCAGGAATTGGCTCCACGCTTTCGTGGCTTACCAGCATCCCGTAAATTTCATCCTTGAGCTGCATGCGCTTCTTGCGCATATCCGCGACGTGAAAGTCATCGGCTGGCTCAACATCTGTTTCTGCGCGGTGAATTGCCCGGTTGATCTCGTGGTACTCGTTCGAGATACGGTAGAAATGTCCGTCAGTCTCACGCAGGTGGCGCATCTGGTTGACGAACTCGGGGAATTCCTCTGCCAATTCGTGCGGTGTATTAGCCATGTCCCATCTCCTCATTTTTCGAGAATTAATATGAGTTCAGGCTAAAACTTGGCGCTTATATCTCCTTGATCTTGATCAAATGCAGTCACATTCCAAGCATCATACGCGCAATGGGTTCAAGCCCTCGACCAATTGCGCGCGTATTGCCTGCATCCAGATGAATTCCATCCGCCGGTGAGGTTTCTGCCACAGACGCGGCATCAAAAAAGCCGCAATTCAACTCATCCGCCAAATCGCTATAGAAGTTCGCCAGCATGGCTGACTCAGGCACGGCTCCTTTGAACATGGCCCCATAGAAGTCATTGGCGGTTTCACAAATCGTTGGCGGCGACACGATCAGAATTTCCGGCCCTTCAAAATCGAAACCCCATTCATGCTTGCGAACCAATGCGACCAGCCGTTTCATTCCGGCCAGTGCATCAACTGCACGACCGGCAAATACCGGTTTCATATCGTTGGTTCCCAGCATGATGATGACAAGATCAATCGGCTTGTGGGTCTCAAGAATGGTCGGCAGGATGCGCGCACCGTTGCGGTCGCAATCGGCCAGATTATCGTCATAAGCAGTCGTGCGACCATTCAGGCCTTCCGCAATCACCCGCGCACCATGACCCAATCCCTTTTGCAGGACAGAGGTCCAGCGGTCGGCATAATCATGCCGACCCATGTTTTCCGGGTTGTAGCCCCATGTGAGGCTGTCGCCGTAGGCCAGAACGGTTTTCATTTTAAGCCCTCATCATGCGAGACAACCGCCGGATCAAAGACATAGCCATTACCCTCAAAATCCAAGTAGCGTTGCATAATAACCGCGTCACCATCGTGAAAACTTACGCGTGCCTCACACAAAGTCGGACCGTAAGCTGTGGTCCTTATTGCAAAACCATTTGACGCAGTTCCAACGACGTACTTTGAGCCGAATTCGTGCTTATCATTCTCCTTGAAGTGCTGTCCAAAATAATACTCAACCTCTTTTATATCATTTAGGGCGCCAAATTCTTTGTGAATGACCAAATATATTGACAGGTCATATATGGTGGCACCACTTTTTTCATGCTTTGTCTCGGTCTTAATTGCTCGATGGACAAGGAAGATACATTTTTGTCTATCGTAAAGTGCTTTTCTTTGGTCCAGTAATTCATGATCGGCAGCTACGGCCCTGTATCGGGAGGAGGGGTTTAACGGAAATTCTGAAAGTTTCACTCCCTTTAACTCCAGCTCCCCATAGCGGATAGAGGCGCCCCTTTTTAGCTGTTCCTTGATCACCTCAAAGAGGTTCGAAATGGGTTTTCTAAACCAAAATATCAATCCCAATAGGGTGGCGGGCCAAGCGAACTCAGCCAACGCCCTAATAAGTTCAATACATTTGCCCAAATCGCTCAATTACACCAGCATCGACATCGGATTTTCGATATAGCCCTTGAACGCTGCCAAAAGTGCAGCACCCAACGCCCCATCCACACAACGGTGGTCGGTCGAAAGCGTCACAGTCATCATCTGTGCGATGACCATTTCGTCGTCCTTCACGATGACGCGCTTTTCACCTGCACCAACGGCCAGGATGGTCGCATGTGGCGGGTTCACGACGGCGGCAAAGTTGGAAACGCCCATCATGCCCATATTGGAAACGGCTGTCGTACCGCCCTGATATTCTTCAGGCTTCAGCTTACGCTCCTTGGCACGCTTGCCGTAGTCCTTCATCTCGTTGGAGATGGTGGACAGGCTCTTTTGTTCAGCCTTGCGGATGATCGGCGTGATCAAGCCACCGGGGATGGACACAGCCACACCGACATCGGAGTGCTTGTGCTTCACCATCGCGCTGTCTGTCCAGGACACGTTCGCATCTGGAACATCACGCAAGGCCAACGCCAAAGCCTTGATCACCATGTCGTTGACCGAGAGCTTGTAAGCCGGCTTGTCGTCCTTGCGAGGCGCAGAACTGTTCAGCTCACCGCGCAGCTTCAGGAGTGCATCCAATTCAACATCAACCGACACATAGAAATGTGGGATTGTCTGCTTGGATTCCTGCAGGCGCTTGGCAATCGTCTTGCGCATGCCGTCATGCGGCTCGAGTTCGTATGAACCTTCTTCAAAGAGTTTGAGCACGGCATCATCGGAAACAGGTGCAGCCTTTGGCGCCTCAGCAGCAGGTACAGCTGCAGGCGCGGCCTTGCCGGTGCCCGAGGCTACAGCATTTTCAACGTCAGCTTTCACCACACGACCATGCGGGCCAGAGCCTGCTATGGCGGCAATATCAAGGCCTGCTTCCTTAGCCAAACGACGCGCCAGCGGCGATGAGAACACGCGACCTTCAGTCGACTGCGGAGCAGCGCCCGCAGCAGGTGTAGGCGCAGGTTTGTCTGCAACAGGAACCGGGGCTGCAGCCTCTTCCTTCGCAGGCGCAGCTGCTGGAGCTGGAGCCGCAGAGCCGCCAGACGCGGCAGCTTCAGCCACATCCTCGCCCTCACCCGCCAGAATTGCGATGAGAGAATTGACCTTCACACCTTCCGTACCTGCTGGAACGACGATCTTGGCAACAGTACCTTCGTCAACGGCTTCCACTTCCATGGTTGCTTTGTCCGTTTCAATTTCCGCGATCACGTCACCGGAGGAAACTGTATCGCCTTCCTTGACCAACCACTTGGCCAGATTGCCTTCTTCCATTGTCGGCGAAAGGGCGGGCATTGTGATTTGAATTGGCATATCCTTGCCCTCCCCTTATTTGTAGCAAACGGCTTTCACCGCATCGACAACTTCGCCAACATTTGGCAGAGCCAGTTTTTCCAGGTTGGCCGCATAAGGCATCGGCACATCCTTGCCGGCAACAGTCAGGATCGGCGCATCAAGATAGTCAAAGGCTTGCTGCATCACGCGGGTTGCTATTTCCGTGCCAACCGACGACTGAGGGAAGCCCTCTTCCACCGTCACCAAACGACCGGTCTTTTTCACCGACTCGATAATCGTCGGCAGGTCCATCGGACGGATGGTCCGCAGGTCGATGATTTCGACATCAATGCCCTGCCCCGCCAATTCTTCCGCTGCCTTGACTGCATAGGTCATGCCAATACCGAAGGAAACGAGCGTCGCATCATTGCCTGCCTTGTGAATGCGCGCTTTGCCAATCGGCAGTACGAAATCATCCATCTTTGGCACATCAAATGTCTGACCATAGAGAATTTCGTTTTCCAAAAAGATGACCGGGTTCGGATCACGAATCGCCGCTTTCAAAAGGCCTTTCGCGTCTGCTGCCGTATAAGGCATCACCACCTTCAGACCCGGAACGTGGCTGTACCATGAGGCGTAGCACTGCGAGTGCTGGGCCGCCACGCGGGCTGCCGCACCGTTCGGACCGCGGAAAACGATCGGTGCCCCCATCTGGCCACCGGACATATAAAGCGTTTTGGCAGCCGAGTTGATGATCTGGTCAATCGCCTGCATGGCAAAGTTGAACGTCATGAATTCAACGACCGGACGAAGCCCTGCCATGGCAGCGCCAACGCCGACACCGGCAAAGCCATGTTCGGTAATCGGCGTGTCGACCACGCGCTTGGGACCAAATTCCTGAAGCAGACCCTGGGTAATTTTGTAAGCGCCCTGATATTCGGCTACTTCCTCACCCATGACGAAAACATCGTCGCTGGAACGCATTTCTTCGGCCATCGCATCGCGCAAGGCTTCACGCACGGTGGTGGGAACCATTTCCGTGCCTTCCGGAATATCCGGGTCGGATGCGGTCACCGCTTCTACAGGGGCAGCAGCAACGGGTGCTGCAGATTGAGAAGACGCAGCGGGTGCTTCTGCGGCGGGAGCGGGTGCTGAAGCCGGGGCTGAACCAATGTCGTCGGCGCTTTCACCTTCGCCGAGGAGAACGGCAATCGGCGTGTTGACCTTGACATTCTCTGTCCCAGCTTCAACCAGCAACTTGCCGATTGTTCCTTCGTCCACGGCTTCCACTTCCATGGTTGCCTTGTCGGTTTCGATTTCCGCAATGACGTCGCCGGAAGCGACAGTATCGCCCTCCTTCTTCAACCATTTGGAAAGTGTGCCCTCTTCCATTGTCGGCGAAAGGGCGGGCATAAGAATTTCTACAGGCATGGATGTCCTCCCTAACGCTTACAGCAGGATGTCTGTGTAGAGCTCGGAAGCATCCGGCTCTGCATCATTTTGTGCAAAATCAGCACTGTCGGCGACAATTTCCCGGACTTCCTTGTCGATAGCTTTCAGCTCATCCTCGGACGCCCAACCCTTTTCAATCAGGCGTGCTTTCACCTGCTCAATCGGATCATGCTCGGAGCGCATCTTCTGAACTTCGTCTTTGGAACGATATTTCGCCGGGTCGGACATCGAGTGACCGCGATAACGGTAAGTCTGCATTTCCAAAATAATTGGACCCTTGCCGGAACGGCAATGTGCAACCGCCTCATCGGCAGCAGCCTTCACCGCGCGCACATCCATACCGTCTACCTTGATGCCCGGAATGCCGATAGATGCGCCGCGCTGTGAGAAATCGGTCTGCGACGAAGCGCGCGAGACCGCAGTGCCCATCGCATAGCGGTTGTTTTCGATGATATAAATCACCGGCAACTTCCACAGAGCCGCCATATTAAAGCTCTCGTAAACCTGCCCTTGGTTGGCAGCGCCGTCACCGAAATAAGCAAGCGATACGTTATCGTTGCCACGATAGTGATTGGCAAAAGCCAAGCCAGTTCCCAGCGACACCTGCGCTCCTACGATGCCGTGCCCGCCATAGAAGTTCTTTTCCTTGGAGAACATATGCATGGAACCGCCCTTACCTTTCGACAGGCCGCCCTGACGTCCGGTAAGCTCTGCCATCACGCCACGTGCTTCCATGCCGCAGGCCAGCATATGCCCGTGATCGCGATAGCCGGTGATCACCTGATCGCCATCCTTGAGCGCCATCTGCATGCCGACAACGACTGCTTCCTGACCAATATAAAGGTGACAGAAACCGCCAATAAAGCCCATGCCATAAAGCTGACCGGCCTTTTCTTCAAAGCGACGGATCAACAGCATATCGCGATACGCAGCCAATTCCTGATCTTTGTCGAATTCTACGATTTTGGCAGCGGCACCTTTTTTTGATGACCGAGCTGGCGTTTTGCGTCCAGCACTTGCCGCAGCACTCTTGCGCGGAGCCATGCAGTCCCTCCCTGGTTAGGTTTGCTGATTGAAACCATAGGACAGATTGCCAAGCAGAGCAATGCCCGAAATGCATAGCATCTATTCCGTATATATCATTGATATATATATTGAAATATAGATTAACTTGATTTCAGTTAACCTTCATTTCATTGAAAAATAACGATCTCGTCCGGTTTGGTTATATTGAGAGAGTAGCGCGCGCGCTCATCGAGCATATCCCGTTCCAGCGACCCGTCACTCAACAGCTTGACTTGCTTTTCCAGCTTGGCTCGACGCTTTTCCAAAGAAGCGAGCTTCTCCACACGCTCCACTTTTTGGCGCCTGAAATCCTCCATCGCTCGCAGACCGTAGTCACCGTGCAGTGAATGATAACCGAAATAACCGAGAAATGAAGCTGTAATTGCCGGAAGGATAAAACGGCCAAGCTTCTTCTTCTTATGATGCCTCGTCCACATGGAGATGCCCTGTTACGCAATACTGAAGTTGGACATTAGAACAGAGTTCTTAACCGAGCGTTGACTCTGTTTGACAGGCACAAAAAAAGCGCGGCAAACCTGCCGCGCTTTGGGAACAATCAATGTCTGCGGGGTCAGCCGCGCAGTATGGAGCGCCCGGCATACACGGCCTGCGCAGCCAGCCCTTCCTCAATGCGGATCAGCTGATTGTATTTTGCAAGCCGGTCAGAACGTGCCAGCGAGCCGGTTTTGATCTG
>JBNKQT010000291.1:0-6706 GCA_050297115.1 Ensifer sp.
TCATGCGGACTTGCTATCCTCTCCCACAAGGGGAGAGGAGTAGTTTACATAGGCGGATTATCAAGCCCGCCCATGCGGCAGACTTCCAGATATTCCGCTTCCGTCACCGGCTGCACCGAAAGGCGCATGGACGTGACCAGCGACATTTCAGCCAGTTTCGGGTTGGCCTTCACATCCTTCAGGCTCACCGGCTTCGGCACTTCGCAAACAGCCTTGATGTCCACGCATTCCCAGCGCGCATCCTCAGTGGTGGAATCGGGATGCGCCAATGCACAAACCTCGCAGATACCGACAACTTCCAACCCCTCATTGGAGTGATAAAAAAAGCCCTTGTCGCCAATTTGCATGGCGCGCATATTGTTGCGCGCCTGATAGTTGCGCACACCGTCCCATTCCTCGCCCTTTTCGCCCTTGGCCTTGAGCATTTCCCAGGAAAATTTGAAGGGTTCGGATTTGAAAAGCCAGTAAGCCATGAACTTCCTCTTTTAAGCGTCCGGGTTGTTGACGACCCAGTTGAACGGGCGGATTTCGACGCTTTCAAACAGGCCAGCCTCTGCATAAGGGTCGGCATCAGCAATGGCTTTCGCCTCATCGTCGCTGTCAGCCGCGATAATCACGAGGCTGCCCATCGGCTTGCCTTCACCATCCAGATAAGGCCCGGCCATTTTCACTTTGCCCTCATCCTTCAGCGCAGTCAGCCATTCCAGATGAGTGGGACGTGTGTCCATACGAACCTGCAAATGGCCCGGCTTGTCCTTGCACCAAAGCGCATAGAGCATATTGAAACTCCTATTCCTGTTTAATCGGTCGCGACATCAGCGCCGCAATCGCATCGTTGATTTCCATTTTGCCATCAATAATGGCCGCAATAGCCTGAGTGATCGGCATTTCAATGCCCAGATCATGCGCGAGCCTGGCAGCAACCGCTGCGGTGTAAGCGCCTTCCACCAGATAGCCCCCGCCGTCGCCCTTTACGAGCGAAATGCCAAAGCGCAAATTGCGTGACTGGTGGCTTGTGGCTGTCAAAACCAGATCGCCCAGCCCGGAAAGGCCCGCCACAGTTTCCGCCGTACCGCCCTCGGCAACGACAAAACGCGACATTTCCGCAAGGCCACGAGCGATCAGCGCTGCCCGCGCAGAATCGCCAAGGCCAGCGCCTTCGACAATGCCACAGGCAATTGCCAGCACGTTTTTCAATGCACCGCCCAATTGCACACCAATACGGTCTGTTGAGGGGTAAACGCGAAAGGTTGCACCGGAAAGCGTTTCGGCAAGCATCCTGGCAAGTGCGCCATCTTCCGCCGCAACCACCATCGCTGTTGGCAGACCGGATGCAATATCGGCAGCAAAGCCCGGGCCGGAAAGCACGGCAATCTTCTGCTCCAGCAATTCTTCATCCAGCACATCAGTCAGCATCTTGCCGCTGGCCTGTTCAATGCCCTTGGCACAAATCACCACGGCTGCACCCGGCTTCAGCTCGGGAGCCAGGCGCCGCGCGGCTTCGCGTTGTGACTGTGACGGCATGACGAAAAGGACGATGTCTGCATCGTGCAAGCAGGCCGGATCGACAGAATATTGCAAAGCCTCCGGTAACTTGATGCCCGGCAGCGATGCTTCATGGTGCCCTGTTTGCGAAAGCGTCTCGGCCAGCAATTCATTGCGCGCCAGCAGCGTGACCTCAGACTTGCCAACCTGCGCAACAACGGCGGCAAGTGCTGTGCCAAATGCACCAGACCCGACAACAACAATCCTGGTTAAACTCATGCCTTGGCACCCCTCTTGCCATGCCCGATCAAAGCCTGCGCCTGACTGTCCAAAGGCCAGCGCGAGCGCGGGCTTGCTTCCAGCCCATCCGGCTCAAGACCCAACGCCATGCGCTCAAGCCCTGCCCAGGCGATCATAACAGCATTATCCGTGCAGAGGCGATGTGGCGGCGCTATGAACGAAAATCCATGCTTATCACAAAGCTCGGTCAGCATATTGCGCAAAGCCGCATTGGCCGCCACGCCCCCAGCCACCACAAGAGCAGGATTTTCAACATAGCCGAAGCGTTCCTTAAACCGCACCAGACCACGCCCGATACGCTCAAAAAGCGTTCGCGCGACAGCTTTTTGGAAAGACGCACAAATGTCAGCGACATCCTGTTCGCTCACCGGCTCAATCGACTGTGCCGCCTGGCGGACTGCCGTTTTCAGGCCGGAAAAGGAAAAATCGAGACGCGCCTCACCAACAAGCGGGCGAGGAAAACTGAAGCGGTCTGCGTCGCCCGTAGCCGCCACCTTCTCCACCGCCGGACCACCGGGATATGGCAGGCCCAGCAACTTGGCAGTTTTGTCAAAAGCCTCACCCAGGGCGTCGTCAATGGTGGTTCCCCAACGCTCGTATTCGCCAACGCCCTTCACCAGCACAAGCTGGGTGTGGCCGCCGGAAACAAGCAGCATGAGATAGGGAAATTCCACTCCATCCGTCAGCCGCGCTGTCAGCGCATGCCCCTCCAGATGGTTGATCGCGTAAAGCGGCTTGCCGGATGCCCGCGCAATTGCCTTGCCCGTCATTAACCCGACAATCAGGCCGCCAATCAGGCCCGGGCCGCTTGTCGCCGCAATTGCATCCACATCAGCAAGTTTCTTGCCGGAGCGCAAAAGCGCTTCTTCCACCAGCGAATCAAGCGCCTCAACATGCGCGCGCGCGGCAATCTCGGGAACAACACCGCCATAGGCCGAATGCTCATCAAGCTGGCTGAGTACGACATCTGCTTCAATTTGCCCACTACCGTCAGCATGCCGCGTGACAACGGATGCAGCGGTTTCGTCACAGCTTGTTTCAATGCCGAGAATGGTCAGGTTTGTGGACATGCGCTTGTTTGTCTGATTGCGATCAAGGAAAAACCCGTTTACGAAACTTCCGGTAACAACGGAAGTATATAGATGCAAACAAAACCTTTTCGTATCGGCACACGTGGCAGCCCTCTGGCACTGGCCCAGGCCCATGAAACCCGCGACCGGCTGATGGCCGCCCATGGCCTGCCGGAGGAAATGTTTGAAATTGTGGTACTTTCCACACAAGGCGACCGTGTGCAGGATCGCGCCCTGTCCGAAATTGGCGGCAAGGGCCTTTTTACATTCGAGCTGGAAGAACAGCTCTGCGATGGCCGTCTCGATTTCGCAGTGCATTCATCCAAGGACATGCCGACCGTTTTGCCCGACGGGCTTTATCTCTCCGCTTTTCTGCCGCGCGAAGATGTTCGCGACGCCTTTATCGGCAAAGCAGCGCCCAAGCTTATGGAAATGCCGGAAGGTGCCATGATCGGTTCGGCATCGCTTCGCCGTCAGGCCCTTATCCGTAAGCTTCGCCCCGATCTGAATGTGAAAATCTTCCGAGGCGCTGTTGCCACACGCCTGCGTAAACTGGATGAAGGCGAAGCTGATGCCACACTTCTTGCCTATGCCGGTTTGCGCAGACTCGGCATGGAAGACGTGCCAACAGAAGTTCTCGATCCCGAAATCTTCCCGCCCGCTCCCGCTCAAGGTGCCATTGGCATTGAAAGTCGCATCGGTGACAAGCGCACGGATGACCTGCTGAGCGCCATCAATGATCAGCCAACATTCGAGGCCGTTGCCTGCGAACGCGGCTTCCTCGGCACGCTTGATGGTTCGTGCCGCACGCCCATTGCAGGCCGCGCGATCTCTGAAAATGGCTTGATCCACTTCAAGGGCATGATCTTGAGCCCCGACGGCACACAGTTCCACGAAGTGGAGATTGACGGCAAAGCCTCAGACGCTGACAGTCTTGGCCGCACGGCTGGCGAACAGGTGCGCGACAAGGCCGGACCCAAATTCTTTGAAGGCTGGAGCTGAGTTGCCTGAATGCGTGTGCTTGTAACCAGGCCCAAAGATGCTGCCCGGCGCACCGCTGACCGGTTGGAGGTTTTGGGCCACAAGCCTGTTTTGATGCCGCTTTTTGAGGCTGAAAAACTGCCCGTCAGCCTGAAAGCCGACACACAATATTCAGCCTTTGCCTTTACCTCGCGCAACGCTGTGGATGCAGTGGTGGCTTCTGCCACAATTGACCTGTGGCATTCCATACCGGTCTTTGCGGTCGGCGCACAAACGGCTCAAGCCGCCGTTGATGCTGGTTTTACAAACGTTCACCATGCAGAGGGCGGCGGCGAGCGATTGGCAGAATTAGTCAACAATTCCAGTATTGCGGACGGGCCTTTGGCCTATTTCACCTGCGAACCTCGCAGCCCCGCATTTCAAAAACGCCTTGGCGAATACGAAATCGGGTTTGACGTCTATATTTGCTACCACATGAGCGCTCTCGCTTATTCACAAGAGAATATCGACACGCTTCTCGCTGAAAAGCCTGACGTGGTGCTTCTATATTCGCAGGAGACGGCCAAGCGCTTTTTCGAACTGATTGAAATGCATGACATGGAAGCCCTGAACCAAACCCGTTTTCTCTGTCTCAGCCACAATGTCGCCGCAGCCGTGCCATCAAATTTGACAGCCCGTACATTCGCTGCGGAAACACCAAATGAGGAGAGTCTCTTTTCTCTTTTATGAACCCTCGCGCAGCAAAATGACTGAAAGGGCTTTTCCTGAAGCCAAAGCGCGATTAACCTTGCAGTGCAAGAAGACAAGAAGAGGTTTAAATGCCGTCCGAAAAAACTCCCCGCCATGCCAAATCCAAGGATGAGCCGGTAACGATCGACCTGACGGCAAGCGAGGTTGACGAGAAGGAAGAAGCGAAAGCTGATATCCCCTCTGACACCGCGCCTGAAGAGGCTGCAGAAAAACCCGCTGAAGCCGAGGTGGAGACTGGCACCGAGGCCAGCGCACAGAGCAAGGCCGAGGAAGAGACAAAGGCGGCCACCCCGCCTCCAGCAGCCCCACCACAAAAGAGTGGCGGAGGAACGGGTGCCATTGCCGCAGGCATTTTCGGCGGTATCGTAGCTTTGGCAGGTGCAGGTGCGGCGCAATATGCCGGTTACATCCCCAATTTTGGTCCGCAAGAGACGATCACGGATTACGGTCCGAATATTTCGGCACTCACGCAGCGCATAGAAAGCCTTGAAAACAAGGAAATTCCGCAGGTTGATCTCTCACCGCTGGAAAGCCGCATTTCCACGCTTGAGCAGCAAATGACTGAACTGCCGCTGGCTGACCTGACTGACGTGAAGGCCATGCAAGGTGCGCTCACCGAAGCGACACAAAAAGTTGCCAGGGCCGAAGACGAAATTGCCTCCTTTGCAAACCGCCTCGTAAAGCTGGAAAACAAGGTTGGCGAACCGCGTGACGATGTGGAAGTGGCCCGCGCTATTGCCTCGGCCGGCCTGAAGGCCGCCATCGACCGCGGCGGCCCCTTCACGACCGAGCTTGCAACATTGAAAACAGTTGTACCGGACGACCCGGCAGTGGCAGAGCTTCAGCCGTTTGCCGCCAGCGGCATCCCTTCACGCGCCAACCTCATTCGTGATTTCCCCGCCGTCGCCGATGCCATGATTGCTGCAACCTATGTGCCGGATGAAAACGAGAGTGTCGTTGACCGTTTGATGAATAGTGCGCTTTCAGTCGTCAAGGTGCGCCCCGTTGGCAATGTTGAAGGCGACAGCACCGGCGCAATTGCAGCCCGCGTGGAGCAAAATCTGCAAAATGGTGATCTTCATGCTGCCGCTGCAGAATGGGAAAAACTGTCCGACGCGGCCAAGGCTGCAGGGGAAAGCTTCAAAGCGTCGCTTGATGCGCGCATCAAGGTTGAAGAGCTTGTGGCCGCCACACTCTCCAACGCCGTAACCGGTACAAACAATTAAGGCCCGAAAATAACAATGATCAGAATTCTATTTTACATCATTCTTGTTCTGGCCTTGGCTTTTGGTTTTTCCTGGCTGGCTGACCGGCCCGGCGTGCTCTCGATCGTTTGGCAGGGCCAGCTCATTGAAATGAGCCTCATGGTGGCCGCCACCGTTCTGGTATCGCTCATTGCCACCGTCATGATCCTATGGTGGCTGCTGCGCACGCTCTGGACATCTCCACAATCCTTGCGCCGCCACTTCCGCGCTCGCAAGCGCGACCGCGGCTATCAGGCGCTTTCCACTGGCCTCATTGCTGCCGGTGCCGGTGATGCCACCGCAGCGCGCAGGATGAACGCACGCGCCAAAGGCTTGTTGAGTGCCGACCAGGAACCCCTGATCCATCTTCTGGAAGCACAAGCCAATTTGATTGAAGGCCGCAATGATGACGCTCGCCGCAAATTCGAGCAGATGGCGGAAGACCCCGAAACGCGAGAACTTGGCCTGCGTGGCCTCTATCTGGAAGCCAAGCGTTTGGGCGCCGACGAAGCTGCCGTTCAATATGCAGAGAAAGCCGCCGAAAAATCACCAAATCTGGCCTGGGCTGCGGATGCAACGCTGGAATACAGAACCCGCACCGGCCAGTTTGATGAGGCTTTGACCCTGCTTTATCAGCAACGCTCCTCCGGCAGCGTTGACAGAAAAGCAGCAGACCGCAAAAAGCTGATCCTGCTGACCGCCCGCGCCATTTCCAAGCTTGATTCAAACCCGAAAGATGCCCGTACAGACGCCATGTCCGCCCTGCGCATTGATCCGGTTTTTGTGCCCGCTGGACTGGTCGCTGCCAAGGCGCTCTTTCGCGAAGACAATTTGCGCAAAGGTTCAGCCGTTCTGGAACAGGTGTGGAAAGAAACT
>JBNKQT010000292.1:0-6013 GCA_050297115.1 Ensifer sp.
AATGTTTCATGGCTCTGCTTTGGCGAGATATAACGAATGACATAGTCACCGGGGCCAGGCGGCATCTTGAGAAGTACAGGACCATCGCCTTTCAATTCGGCGTAGGTCAGCCAGGTGCCCTGCGGCTGGTCGGCACGTACGAGATCAATATAGTCACCCTCATCGGCAGGCCCGTCCCAGACAACTTCAACATTTGAAAGAATTACTGCCGTAGCTGGCGCCTCCACAGTGGCTCTTCCCTTGGATTTGGCAAGGTCAGCGGCAGGTTTCTTGGCAGCGGAGGCGGTTTCAACAATGGACGTTGAAAGCGCATCCTTCAAAGCTGCGGCATTGGACGCTTCAAAATATTGCCCTCCGGTTTTCTCAGCCAGACAGGAGACCTGAGCCCCCTCCTCTTGAGACAAGCCAAAACCGACAACATGTGCGGTAAAATCAATGCCATTGTTTTCAAGCTCTTGCGCCAGAGCACAAAGGTCGCCGCCGCAAGTTTCAAGTCCATCAGTCACAACAACAAGTGTTGCCTTCTCTTCGCGATAGCGCAAATTCGTTGCGGCTTTTCGTGTCGCCTCCGTCAAAGGCGTTTTGCCGAGAAATCGCATATTGGCCGCCGCCTTGCGAATAGCGTCCTGATTGTTCTGGCCGGGGGGAACCAGAACCTCGATATCGCTGCACTCACCCTTTTGACGATGCCCATAGGCAACGAGACCCAGCCTTGCATTGGCTGGCACATCGACCAAAACATCGGAGAGCATCTCGCGGGCAATTTCGAGCTTGGGCCTTCCCTCAATCTGCCCCCACATTGAGCCGGAACCATCCAATACGATTGTCATATTGGGCGTATCCTGCGCTGCGGCAGGTAAGGGCAATAAAGTCAAAATAACTGATGCTGAAATGGCGCGAAATGAACGCATTTGAAGTCCTTATGTCGTGTGAAGAGTGATTCACGCAGACATTGCACAGGACTACGGACGGTTTCATACACCAATTAGTGTATGAAATTACGAATTTGCCGCGATGACATCAATCACGCGCCGAATGACTTCATTCGTCTTCTGGTAGATCAGGAGGTCAGCGGCCCCTTCCACCGGCTCGATTGAAACCAGGGCATTGCGTGTGTGCAATTCCTGATATTCGGCCAGATTGAATACACCATCCTCGGTGGGCAACAGGCAATGCATGGGTATGGTGAGACGATCAATGGCCGTGTCGACATCTGCGTGAAAAAGCTGCATGTCGCGCACAAAAGTAATGTGGCTCTGCACCAGGAGATGTGCGCAAGCATCGCGCACCAGCGAAGCCGTATCAGGGTCACGGCAGGTCTGCAGATCAAGCGGCATGCTCTTGTAGGCGCGCTCAAGATACCAGTCCACACCATGACGCTGCATCATGCGATGGCCGAGTTTGGCAACAAGCTCAAGCAGCCGAGGCGCCTGTTTGGCAAGACGTGACATGGTCACTTGGGCAATTGGCAATCGTGCTGCCGCCTTGCGGTTCAAAATTCCGGTATAGCCAATGGCCACAAGGGCAGAAAACCGCGCCGGATTGGCCTCCTGTTCAGCAAGCAACGGCACGATGCCATCAGACATGCCAATACCCACACAGCGGGTCTGAACCACCTCGTCCAGAAATGCGCGCAACGCCATGAGGTTATCGTCCAGCACATCAAGGCCGTTATCGAGCGTCGAGTTTCCGTAGCCGGGGCGCGAAGGAATATAGAGCTTGATGCCTGCCTGAACCAACCGCGTTTCAGTTTCACGCGCCAGCAGGTAACCCATGCCAAGGCCCCGAAGCAGTACAGCTGGTGTTCCCTCTTCCGCTCCCATCCAGGTCCAGGCAATGCGTCGCCCGCCCTTCAATTCCAATATGGTTTCGCGGCCCAGTGGGTCGCGCCATTTGGAAAGCTTGCCGCGCTCCTCCAGAAGTTGCCTGCTCGCAACCATGGAAAACAACCGGATCAGGTCGGCCTGATTGGCTGCACCCGTTTTTGCCTGAATCGTCTTCATCTGTGTTCGCACGGTGTTGAGCGACGAATGGCGCAGACTGGCGATCTTGTTCAAGTTGCAGGTTTGAAAGAAAAGCCTGCCAATCTCAGCCTCCGTGGCGCTCAAACCAAAGGCCTGCCGCAGCTTTTGCGAGGTAGCGTCCGACCAGTTGAGTTCAAGCGTGCGGATTGCGATATGCGGTTTACTCTGTTGCTTGAGGCGAACCAGAAACGCCTCGGCGTGAAAGGCATCACGACCATCCACATTGATGCCAAGAATCACCTGGTCGAGATTGCCGCGTTCCCTTGCGCTGCGAAGAAGCTCGTCGAACGCCGAGCGCGACGCCGGATCAATCAATGCAGTGTCAAAGAAAACGCCGTTTCGGGCACCGAGTATATTTGTACCTTCGGTATTGACAGCAGACACGCGCAAGTCGGGGCTTAAGACGACGGCTGGTCCGGCAACCTCGGATACAATGCGCTCCAGCGGACTGTCTTCGGAATTGACATCCAACCCGTCAAGCGTTGTGTCTGCGGCAGCCAATTGGCGAAGGAAGGCATTTGAAAAACTGTTTTTCTCGGCACTCTCGCCATCCGCCTTATCAAGCCTGGCCTTCCAGCTGTTTAGAAGATCATCAAACGCAGTCTGATCAACGATAGATCGGTACGTGTTGGAGATAATATCCAGTTCAAGGTCAGTGTTTTCCCTGTGTGAGGCGAACGGATCTTCTGGCGGGTTATTCATAGTGCCAGTTAATACATAAATTTAGCGATAGAAAGCGTTTTCCAACGCTCGAAATAATGCGCTGTCAGGCGAATTTCTTACACTCAGGATAAGCCGGCAAAAGAAATACCCTTGCCCCGGTGCGGATCAAGGTGAGGAGAACGGTGTGGGACACACACCGCCCCTTTCACGCTCTACCGGTTCAGGCGATGCTGTCTGCATAGTCCTTCGGCACACCGATTGACTTGAGTTCAACATAGAGGTCGAAGCCCTCCCAGCCACCTTCACGACCAACGCCAGACTGTTTCACGCCGCCAAATGGTGCATGGAAGCCAAAGGGGGCAGCGTTCACCTCAAGAACACCGGTCTTGACCCGATCAGCGACAGAGATCGCTCTTTCAATGTCCTTGGAGAAGACAGAACCGCTGAGGCCATAAATGGAATTGTTGGCAATTGCGATTGCGTCTTCCTCATTCTCATAGGCAAGAACGGAAAGGACTGTCCCGAAAATCTCCTCCTGTGCGAGCCGCGAATTCTGGTCGACACCGGCAAATAATGTGGGGCGTACAAACCAGCCATGGTTCAAACCGTCAGGCCGCCCAACACCGCCAACCACGGCCTTTGCACCTTCTTTGATGCCGATATCGATATAGCCTTCAACACTCTCGCGCTGTTTGGCACTTACCATCGGTCCGATATGCGTATTGGTGTCGTTCGGATCGCCAACAGGCATGGATTTCTCCATCTCCGCGAGCGCCTCAACCACTTCCGCCTCCCGCTTTTTCGAAACAAGAACACGCGTCTTCAGAGTACAAGTCTGACCTGAGTTGCGGAACGCAAGAAGTCGCATTGCCTCAACAGCGGCAGGAATGTCTGCATCATCAAGAATGATACCGGCTGACTTGCCGCCAAGTTCCAGCGTGATTGGGCGCAACATGCCCGCGCATTGCATGGCAAGGTGCTTGCCCGCACCGGTAGACCCAGTGAAGGTAACCTTGTCGATACCCGGGTGCAGCACAAGATATTCTGCCTCGCCGCGGTCGCAGGTCTCTACATTTCTACAATCTGAAAACGGCTTGACCACCGTCCAGTAATAAACAAAAGCTCTTTTGGGCTCTGGTTACCTCACCGCAATTGCAATGAGGTTTGGATTTGCGCGGTAGGCTTGCCGGGGCGTTTCGACAAGGGAACGCAAAGCGGAAGAGCTGCCGAGAATGAGTGACGAAACCCACGAATTGATTGCGGATGCCAAAGCGCGGCTCAAATTTGAGCGCATGGCTCATATCGTTCGCGAAGTTGATCGCGCCTTTCAGGCCAGCCCGGAACGCCGCCTCGCCCCGCACGGTGTCAATTTCGGCTTCTGGGCTTATCTTCGCGTACTGTGGGGTCAGGATGGCCTTTCCCAAAAGGCTTTGAGCGACCTCGTCGGCCTCACGGGCCCAACGACCCATTCAGTCGTCAAACGAATGGAAGAAGCAGATCTCGTGGAACTCAGGCCAATTGTAGCAGGCAAACCACGCCGCGCGGTTTATCTGTCAGAACGGGGGAAAGCCCTGCGAAACGTTCTCGAACCACTTGCAGTAGACGTAAACACTCTGGCCTTGAGCCAGCTCGACGAGAGCGAGAGCCAGTTACTACGCACGCTCATGTTAAAAGTGCATGATAGCCTGCACAGCGATGACTTTGAGAAATAGAGCTAATCCTGAGCGCATGGTCAAGCCCCGCCCTTGGCACCATGCTTGAACTACACAGGCCTTCTCCGGGAAAACCAACGGAGTTTCAGAAAATGGCGGAGCACTTTGCTTTTCCAAAAGTCTGCATCCGGGGCAATCAATCGGACGCCTCATTGAAGAATGATAACAGGTCAACCACGTTTATTGACCAGCATCGGGCCGTAGATCGCTGCATACCCAAAAAATGCCATGCACCAGAGTGTTCCGGCCACATCAAAGAGAATGTGACCGGGCCAAAAGCCTGCGATGAAGCGGATAAGTGTTGAACCGATAATGGCTGCATAGATGACGACGGTGAGGCCGTTGGCATGCAGCTTGTGGCCGGTGTGGCCGAGCGTTGCACGGGTCATGACGGCAAGTGTCATCGTGCCGATGGCCCCGGCGAGCCAAAGGTGTTGCGCCGCTGCGACCGATATGAGGTTTGGTAGAAGCGTTGCAGCACCAACGGCGAGTGCGCCGATTGCCACTATTCCGTGACAGGTCCAGTAGCACCATGAGGCAGATATTCGCCGCAATCAATAGGCCAATCCGCCGATGATTCACACGCATCTGCAAATAAAAAACCATCGTGCGTTCAATCATTTAGAAAACGACCACCCGTTAAACAACACAATGAGCGCATTATCGGTCGGTTTGCCTGGACGTTAGAGAGCCAACGCGACACCATGCGAACAAGCCTGCAAGTCCGATTCCTTCTGGGTGGTCATCTTTGGGTAACCGGGTCGATCAACCAACCTGATACTACGCAAGGCTACACCCCGTCTTGCGCCATCAATTTGATTTCAAAAGATTGCGTATTTTTTGGATAGCAACCTCGGTTTTCTCCCCATAGCTGATTGTGCCCTGAAAATTGGCATGGCTGTCGACAAGAAAGACCGAGGCTGTGTGGTCCATCGTGTAGTCGCCATCATCGGTTGGTACTTTGGTCGCGTAGACACGCCAGCCTTTGATTGCCTTTTGCATCTCAGCCGGGTCGCCCGTTATGCCAGTGATCCGGTCTGTGAAGGCTGAGGTGTAATTGTGCATCAGTTCCGGTGTGTCTCTTTCGGGGTCGACGGAAAAGAAGAAAGCCTTGAGACCATCAGCCTCCGGGCCCAATTCCTCGAACCATCCGGCCATTTCAAAAAGCGTGGTCGGGCAGACTTCGGGGCAGCGGGTGAAGCCGAAATAGACGAGCGAGGGATGACCTTCCAGCGCCGCTTCGGTAATCGGTTGGCCTTCGTCATCGGTCAGCGTAAAGGGTGCGCCGAATTTTCCCCCAATCATTTCGGGCTTGTTGGCACCCATCCAGGCAAACGTTGCAACGGCAGCGAGGACCACCACGAAACCCGTGGTGATCGCCGCAATCCTCAAGCGAGGCGCGCTCAATTGCCCGCTCCAGCCTGATCGCCATCTTTCGACTGGCTTTTCATGCCTGACGCACCTTTACCATCCATCTCCATCTTGTGGTCGTGCTTCATGTTGTTCATGTCATGGCCAGCTTCGCCTGCCATGGGGCCAACGGCAAATTCAACATCCACAGAACCCGCCTTTTCAAAAACCAGCGTACCCTTGATGGTCTCACCTTCCTTGTAT
>JBNKQT010000293.1:0-3741 GCA_050297115.1 Ensifer sp.
CTTCGCAAGAACAAGGGGTCGTTATACATCCACTGGCATGCGTTGAAAGTGGGGCCAGTATTGGGGCAGGTGTCGTCATTGGCCCATTCTGTCATGTTGGATCAGGGGTTGTGCTGGGCGATAATGTCGAGTTGAAGAGTCACGTGTCGGTGACAGGAGCGACGACAATTGGCAGCGGGACACGGATATTCCCCTCTGCTGTCATTGGCGCACAGTCGCAGAGCATCCACCACAGCATTGAAGACACTTCCTTGGAAATAGGGCGCAATTGTACGATCCGTGAGGGCGTGACGATGAACGCCGGTACCAAGGAATATGGCGGGAAGACCATTGTTGGAGACAATAATACATTTCTGGCATATTCGCACGTTGCCCATGATTGTCGGCTTGGCAACAACATCATTCTTTCCAATAATGTGATGCTCGCAGGCCATGTTGTTGTTGAGGATCAGGCGATCCTTGGTGGCGGTTCTGCCGTTCACCAATTTACCCGCATTGGGCGCCAGGCCTTTATTGGTGGCCTGTCTGCTGTATCCTACGATGTCATTCCATACGGAATGCTCAATGGTAATCCGGGCATTCTAAGCGGGTTGAATGTTGTAGGCATGGCGCGTTCGGGTATTGAAAAGTCTGTCATACATCGCGTAAGACGGGCTTATAAAACAATATTTGAAGGCGGCGGCTCTGTACGCGAAAATGCTGCTGCTATACATCACGAATATGCAGATTGCACGGAGGCAATGCATATACTTGATTTCATAGCTGCAGATTCCGACCGTTCGCTGTCTTCACCAAAGCGCAGAAGCAAAGCCTGATATAGGCTCGCCAGCGTAACCCAAGGCAGCGTGCAATGACCAATAAAGCTGTTCCAAAGGCCAGGCCGCTCAAGGTCGCGGTTATTGCCGGTGAGGTTTCAGGTGACATATTGGGTGGCGATTTGATTGCCGCCTTGCGAGATGAAGTGGGCGATGTTGAGCTTGTTGGCGTTGGCGGAGAGAAGCTTCAGGAGCAGGGGCTCCAGTCTTTCTTTGATTTTTCTGAACTCTCCCTCATGGGCTACGTAGACATCTTGCGGCGATTGCCCAAGCTGTTGGGACGAGTATGGCAGACGGCCAATTCCATAATCAATGAATCTCCGGATCTGCTTCTTATCATCGACAGCCCCGTGTTTACGCACCGCGTTGCCAAAAAGGTCCGCAAGGCATTGCCCGACCTGCCGGTGGTTCAATATGTCTGTCCCAGTGTGTGGGCATGGAAAGAGCACCGCGCGACTGAGATGACTGCCTATGTCGATCTCGTGCTTGCATTGCTGCCATTTGAAAAGGAAGCAATGCAGCGGCTGGGAGGTCCTCAGACAGTTTATGTTGGCCATAGGCTTGCAAGTGATTCCGGTTTGCTCGAAGTGCGTGAGCGGCGCAAATCAAAGGTATATGGTGGAAGCCAAAGAACAATTTTGTTGCTACCTGGTTCACGAGCGTCAGAGATCAAGCGCATCGCGCCCTATATGGCAACAGCGGTGGCGGAGATCGAAAGGATTTGTCCAGGAACGCGCTTTCTTTTGCCAACAGTGGCAAAGCGCTCAAAGTTGATCGAAGAAACCATCGCTGACTGGCCCGTAAAGCCGGAATGGAGCAGCGACACCGAATTCAAGCTCAATGCATTTGCCGAAGCTGATGTGGCATTGGCAACGTCGGGTACGGTGGTGTTCGAACTGGCTATGTCTGGCGTACCGGCTGTTTCTGTTTACAAGACAGATTTCTTCACGCCATTTCTGGCGCATCGCATAAAGGTTTGGTCGGCAGCTCTTCCCAACTTGATTGCGGATTATCCGGTCGTACCGGAATATGTGAACCTGACACTCCGATCCGATAGGCTCGCCCGCTGGGCCGTCAGGCTGTCGGACAGCCAGTCGTTGGCGCGTGATGCCATGCTGGAAGGGTATGAGAGCATCTGGCAAAAAATGGAACCGCCGGAAGCTCCAAGTGTAGCTTCCGCCAAAGCGATCTTGAAGCTTCTGGAATCAAATAAGGCCGGGTTGCCCCGGCCTCAGACTGCTGACAAACCCCTGGCTTAGCCGGGGGTTTTGTGATTCATTGGGACATGTTGAAGAAACCTGCTCCTGAACAGGCGGCTTTGGAGATTGTAACGCTCGATAGCCTTGTGCCGAAGGATCATTTGCTTCGGAAGATCGATGCGGAGATCGATTTTTCATTCATTCATGATCGCGTTGCCGGTCTTTATTGCGCCGACAACGGTCGTCCGCCTCTCGATCCGACGTGCATGTTCAAGGCTTTGTTTATCGGCTACCTGTTCGGGGTTCGCTCGGAGCGCCAGTTGGTGCGTGAGATTGAGGTGAACGTCGCATATCGCTGGTTTTTGCGGCTGAAGCTGACGGACAAGATTTTTGATGCCTCAACCTTGAGCCAGAACCGGCGTCGTCGTTTTAACGATGTGGATGTGGCGCAGGACATTTTTGATACGATTGTCGAACAGGCGCTTGCCCACGGTCTTGTGGATGGGACAGTCCTTTATACCGATTCGACGCATCTCAAGGCGAATGCCAACAAGGGTCGATACGATGTGGAGAAGATCGCCAAGTCACGGTCTGACTATTGGGCTGATCTCGACCGGGCGATTGAGGCTGAGCGCAGCCTGCATGGCAAGAAGCCGCTCAAGGAGAAGGACCGGGAACCGGTTGTGAAAGAGACGAAGGTGTCGCGCACGGACGCCGATAGCGGCTACATGGTGCGTGACGGCAAGCCGAAGGGCTTCTTCTATCTCGATCACCGCACTGTTGATAGCAAGCCGGCATTCACCTTTGAAGAAGAGGCCGATGGCTATCGTTGCCCTGAAGGCCAGTTGCTCACCTATGCGACCACGGACCGCAATGGTTACAGCCATTATAAATCGGACCCCGCCATCTGCCGCGACTGTCCGTTGCTTGCCTCGTGCACCTCCAATGCCAAGGCTGAACGCACGATCACGCGCCATGTCTGGCAGGCGTCGCGAGCGCGGGTTGATGCTCATCGGTTAACGGAGACTGGGCGCAAGATTTACAAACGGCGCAAAGAAACGGTCGAACGCTCTTTCGCCGATGCCAAGCAGCTTCACGGGCACCGCTATGCCCGTTTCAGGGGCATCATCAAGGTTCGATGCCAATGCCTGCTGGCAGCGGCCGCCCAAAACATAAAGAAGATCGCAATGGCACTCACAAGAGCACCCAAAACCGCAACCGCGTGAGACACGAGCCTGATCACAAACCAAAAATCAAATCGCTCACACCCAGCGCACAAATCCCAAAAACAAAAACCCGCCAAAAAATCAGCGGGTTTGTCAGCAGTCTGAAGGCCGGAAAACCGGCCTCCTTTTTGTCCGCTTCCAACAAATCAACGTTTGGAAATCGGTTCGTAGTCGCGGTGTGTATAGCCAGTATAGAGCTGGCGTGGGCGACCGATGCGCTGATGCGGATCTTCGATCATTTCATTCCACTGAGCAATCCAGCCAACGGTACGCGCAAGTGCGAACAGGACCGTAAACATCGTTGTCGGGAAGCCCATCGCCTTTAGAGTAATACCGGAATAGAAGTCGATATTCGGGTAAAGCTTCTTCTCAATGAAGTATGGGTCTGTCAGGGCAATACGCTCAAGCTCCATGGCCACTTCGAGAAGCGGGTCATCCTTCACACCAAGCTCATTGAGCACTTCATGGCAGGTCTTCTGCATGATTTTGGCGCGCAGATCA
>JBNKQT010000294.1:0-4502 GCA_050297115.1 Ensifer sp.
TTGGCACCGATGAAGATGGTAACATCATCCTCGCAGATGAAATCCACACACCTGACAGCAGTCGCTATTGGATGGCGGAAAGCTATCAGGACCGGTTTGAGCAAGGCCAGCGCCCTGACAGTTTTGACAAGGACTTCGTTCGTGCCTGGGTCACCCAGCGCTGTGACCCTTACAAGGATCCTATCCCAGAAATCCCGGAAAATTTGGTGCGTGACACATCCGCAGTCTACATCAAAGCCTACGAGATGATCACAGGCGAGGAATTCGATGCTTGGGAGGTCGAAGCACCGCTCTTGGAGAGAATCCGTAAAAACCTGGAACCTTACTTTACGAAAATCACTTGAGATAAATTATATAAAATATTGTATTTTATATAAAATTACACATCAAGCACAAAAGACATCTGATCAAATGCCGGCTCCACGTGGGCCGGCGTTTCTGCTTTCACACGGTCGTAGTCCAGCGGAATATGCATATGGGTCAGCACTGCGCGTCTGGGTTCCAGCCGTTCAATCCAGCCGAGTGTTTCCTCAAGTGAAAAATGGCTCGGGTGACGCTTGTACTGGAGCGCGTCGATCACCAGCAGATCAAGGCCACCCATTTTTGCCACCGTCTCCTCGGGGAAATCACTGACGTCACTGCAATAGGCTACATCGCCAATGCGAAAGCCCAGCGAGTGGATTGAACCATGCACCTGCAAGAGCGGCAAAAATGATATAGCGCCGCCTGCCCCTTCAATTGTCACCACACTGTCCGGTGTCTCAATGACATTGGGTGCGACGATCGGCGGATATTCACTACCTGGCGGCGTCTTGAGACAATAACCAAAACCGTCTTCTATTCTTTGAAGCGTAAAAGCGTCCGCATAGATAGGAATCGGTCTGCGCGCCAGATGAAAATAGCCGCGAATATCGTCTATGCCATGCACATGGTCCGCATGCGCATGAGTATAAACCACGGCATCAATCCAATCGACTTGCGCACGGATCATCTGCTCTCGAAAGTCGGGGCCGGTATCAATGACAACAGTTGTCTTGCCACCATCGTCACCAATCTGCTCCACAAGCAAAGCAGCGCGGGTCCGCCGGTTCTTCGGGTTTTCCGGATCGCAATCACCCCATTCACCGGTAATGCGCGGCACACCGGGAGATGATGAACAACCAAGTATGGTGAAGCGCCGTTGAACCAAGATCAGGCCTCAAAGTGCCGGCATGCGTGAAAAGCAGCGCAACGCATTCTGTGTTGTCAAATCTGCAAGCTGGCTTTCGCTGACACCAATCACATCCGCCAAAACGGCCGCCGTATGCGCCACATAGGACGGCTCGTTACGTTTGCCACGGAAGGGCTTGGGCGCCAGATAGGGTGCGTCTGTTTCAACCA
Source organism: Ensifer sp. (assembly GCA_050297115.1). Classification (GTDB taxonomy): domain Bacteria; phylum Pseudomonadota; class Alphaproteobacteria; order Rhizobiales; family Rhizobiaceae; genus Ensifer_A. The sequence goes on from JBNKQT010000294.1 coordinate 1,381, forward strand.
GCAGCCTGTCATGCGGAATGGTTGCCGCAATCTCTCGCAACTCGGTTGATTTCGGGAAGGTCAGAATGCCGGAAAAGGACACATAACCACCCAGTTCAACACCAGCTTTCGCCAACTCTGCGCCAGACGAGAAACAATGGAGAATGAAGGTGAATGCCCCCTTCCCCATCTCTTCCGTCAAAATCGCCGCCATGTCTTCATCCGCATTCCGGCTGTGGATTACCAATGGCAGACCAGTTTGCCTTGCAGCCTCGATTTGCCGCAGAAAAACCGGCTTTTGCACCTCTGGTGTTGCATAGTCATAGTGATAATCAAGACCACCCTCGCCTATGGCCACCACACGCGGGTGATTAGCAGCTTCCAGATAGGCCTCCAACGGCAAATCCGGCTCTTCTGACGCGTGGTTGGGGTGTGTTCCCACCGAACACCATACATTGTCGTAAGCCTCTGCGACCGCCTTCACCTGTGCCTGCTTGGAGATTAAAGTCGAGATGGTCACCATGCGCCCAACACCCGCTTCCCTCGCACGCTCGATCAGCGCGTCACGCTCCTCGGCAAAGTCAGGAAAATCCAGGTGACAATGGGTGTCAATCAACATCAATTCGCCTCCGGCGCCACATAGCGCGGGAATACCGGCTGCGGCTTGTCGATGACAGTCCCGGCTTCCAAACGACCGCCAGGGCCAAGCGCAGCAAAATCACGTTTGTCTGCGGGGGCAGAAACCAGATCCAGAAGTTTGCCTGCTGCCTCAGGCATAAATGGCAGAAGCAAAATGGAAATCTGCCGCACAACTTCCGCAGTCACATAAAGCACTGTTTCCATACGCTTCGGATCGGTCTTCTTCAGCGCCCAGGGCTCCTGGCCTGCGAAGTAGCGATCACCCTCGGCCACAGCCCCGATAATCGAAGCCAACGCCTTGTGGATCATGAAATCCTTCATATCTGCGCGTGCGCTTTCCAGAATTCCGTCCACATGGGCCAGCATGGCCTCATCTTCCGCAGTCAGTGGCCCGCATTCAGGAATTTGCCCGTCACAATTCTTATGGATCATCGACAAGGATCGGCTCGCCAGGTTGCCGATCCCGTTCGCAAGATCTGAATTTATGCGGGTCGCAATCGCCTCTTCGCTGTAACTGCCATCGTGACCAAAGGAAACCTCGCGCAGCAGGAAGTAACGGAACTGATCAGTACCAAAATGGTCAGCCAGATTGAACGGGTCCACCACATTGCCGAGCGACTTTGACATTTTCTCACCCTTGTTGAGCAAGAAACCATGGGCAAATACCCGCTTGGGCAGCGGGACACCAGCCGACATCAAAAATGCAGGCCAATAGACGGCATGAAAGCGGATGATATCCTTTCCGATAATGTGAATGGCTGGCCAGAACTTCCACAAGGGATTGTCTTCGTCCGGATAGCCCACCGCAGTAATATAGTTGGTCAGCGCATCTACCCACACATACATCACATGGTCTGGATCATCCGGCACCTTGATTCCCCAATCGAATGTGGTGCGAGAAATTGAAAGGTCCTTCAGGCCTGATTTCACGAAGGAGAGAACTTCATTCTTGCGCTCGTTCGGGCCGATAAAGTCGGGATGATCCTCATAATATTTCAACAGCTTGTCGCCATAGGCAGAAAGCTTGAAGAAGTAGGAGGATTCATCAACCCACTCCACAGGCGTCCCCTGCGGTCCATAGCGCACGCCATCATCGCGAACTTCTGTCTCGTTTTCCTGATAATACGCCTCATCACGCACGGAATACCAACCGCTGTAGCTGTCGATATAGATATCGCCATTCGCAACCATCTTTTTCCACAGCGCTTGCGTGGATTTATGGTGACGCTCCTCCGTTGTGCGAATGAAATCATCATTCGAGGCATTCAATTTTTCGGTCATCGCGCGGAATTCAGCCGCATTGCGGTCTGCAAGCTCCCGCACAGGGATACCTTCCTTGCGCGCGGTTTGCTGCATTTTCTGCCCATGCTCATCTGTACCCGTCAGGAAGTATACTTCCCGGCCATCCAGCCTTTGAAAGCGCGCCAACGCATCCGTGGCAATCAGCTCATAGGCATGCCCCATATGCGGCTTGCCGTTGGGATATGAGATTGCAGTCGTTATATAAAAGGGCGAATTATCTGTCATGATTTCATTTTCTACCATTGGCCTGACAGGCATGGCTTCTAGAACCTTTCACCTGCAAATGGAACCACCCAACGCGGAATTGAAGAAGAACAATGCAATTCCTGCTTATTGACAGTCAGCACACCTGAGTCTAGCGATTTGAGGAAGGGGCCGCGTTTCAAACTATACCCGGCAGGGAGAATCTATTGGGTTTCTTAAGCCAGATTGAACCGCTCTACACACTGTCCGGCCTATTGGTCGGCGCTCTCATCGGCCTTACAGGCGTCGGCGGCGGCTCACTTATGACGCCAATTCTCGTCCTTTTCTTTGGTGTCCACCCAGCTGCAGCCGTCGGCACAGACCTGCTTTTTGCCGCGATCACAAAAATTGCCGGTACCGCAGTTCATGGTATGAACAAAACGATCAACTGGCGCATCGTATTAAACCTGTCAGCGGGCAGCATTCCCGCCGCAGTCATCATGATCTGGGCTTTGTCCGGTGTAGACCGCAGCAGTGAGACCGTCACAACACAAATCACCACACTGCTGGGTGCAGTCCTCACACTCACATCCGTATTGCTTTTCCTGCGAGCCAAGCTAATGGCCGCTGCCGCTCGCTATCGAGGCTCTCACCCCGAACTCACACCCAGGGCATTGATGATCCTGACGCTAGTCCTCGGTGCTGTCATTGGTGGCCTTGTCAGCCTCACATCCGTTGGTGCGGGCGCTATTGGTGTCACCATTTTGCTGCTTCTTTACCCACATCTGCAGGTTCGCGATATTGTTGGGACTGATATTGTTCACGCCGTGCCACTCACACTTATAGCCGGTATTGGATATTGGCTGATCGGAGAGACCAATCTGCCCATGCTGGGCTCGCTGCTGGTGGGCTCATTGCCCGGTGTGGTTCTTGGCAGCTACCTGGCCCCACGCCTGCCCGAAAAAATCATTCGCCCCATTCTCGCCACCACATTGGCAGCCGTCGGGCTCAAAATGCTC
>JBNKQT010000295.1:0-6354 GCA_050297115.1 Ensifer sp.
ACTTTATGCGTTAGCTAGAACGGGAAAATGGCACAAAATGCAAGCAAAGCTGCATTTTATCCTAAACACAGATACTGTCAGGCTGCGTCCAAAAGCGTGTCCAAACCAGTGATATCTGCAAACACATGGTCTGCAAAAGCACCGAGCGATTCAAAAGTTCCTGTGCCGGTAAGAACACCGATTGTCATGCTCACCCCCGCCCTCAGGCCCATTTGCATGTCATGATTGTTGTCTCCAACGACAATGACATTAGCTGCGTCCAAGCCTGTCGCCTCACAAAATCCAAAGACCATACCGGGTTCAGGTTTGCATCCGTGCCCGGTATCGTATCCGGCAATAAAATCAACATCATCAAGAAGGCCAAAACGCTCAACCAGCACGCGGATAGAACGTTCATTGTCACTGGATGCGATGCCTGTTTTCAGCCCCCGCGCCTTCAGGCCTGAAAAGAAAGTCTTCAGATCAGTCACAGGCACAGACATTTCACTGGCAGATGCAAAGAGTGCGTCAAAAGCGGCAAGCATTTCGTCGTAGGATAAAACTGCACCGGCGGCGATTAGGCCTTCAGTCAATTCCTCGGTATTGCCGGCGGCAAGCAAACTGTCCGCCTCCACATGCCCGCTCACCGGATCCATGCCGCAAGCCTGCATCAGCTTGTCTGCCAGTGCCTGATCGCCACCTGCAGCCATCAGAGACAACTCCCGGTTCACCGGCACCCAGCTTTTGGCATAATCCAGCAATGTGCCGTCTTTATCAAACAAGATTCCGGCAATTTTCATAATATCATTCTTTCGTCTCAAGATAGGATTTGACGACGAGCGGGTTGATGTAGGGGGCAAGCCCTTTCAAAGTTGCAGCCAGCGCACCACGCATCTGCTGCACGGTGTCCAGACCGGCATTAATCATCTTCAGGCGCATTTCATCGTTGTTCATGAGGTAGTGTACGCCCTTGGCCAGCATATCCTCATCACGCACGATCTTTGCGCCACCGTTCTGGGCAAGTTTTTGGTAGGAATCACGGAAATTCTGCACCATGCTTCCAGAAAGGACCGCAGATCCAAGCATTGCAGGCTCAATCGGGTTTTGTCCGCCTTCGCTATACATCGAACGACCGACAAAGACGATTTCAGTCAGGTTCAGATACAGCCCCATTTCGCCGATTGTGTCACCCAGAAAAATATCGGTGCTGTCCGTAATCGCATCATTGCGGCTGCGACGAGCCACTTCGAGACCCATTTCTTCCAGCTTTTTCTGAATATCATCAGAGCGTTCAGGGTGCCGGGGAACGATGATTGTCAGCTGGTTATTCTTGCGTTTGATCCGCTTGTGAATGCGGCCAGCCATTTCCTCTTCGCCTTCGAACGTTGAAATAGCTGCCCATGTGCGGCGGTCCCCAATGGCCGCCTTGTAGTGTTCCAGGTCTGCCGGATTGAAAGGCGGCTCGTCGTTATCGCCCTTCAGGTTTCCAGATACCAGAACCGGGAGCGCCCCCAGTGTTGTATAGCGCGCTCCATCTTCCTCCGACTGCGCCAGCACCAGCGCCAGATTGCGGAAGAGTTCTTCAGACAATGCCGAAAGCCGTTTCCAAAGAGCGAAGGATTTATCAGACAGGCGACCATTGACGAGTATTTGGGGAATATGCCGGTCACCGAGTTCCATGATTGTCACCGGCCAGATTTCCGACTCCGCGATAATCGCGAGATCAGGTTGCCAGTGGTCCAGAAAACGGTTCACTGCAGGTGCGATGTCGAGCGGCACATATTGGTGGATAACCCCTTCAGGCGCGCGCTCACTGGCAACCGCAGCCGAGGTAACCGTACCTGTGGTTAGAACCACCTGAATGCCGCGATTTCGAATTTCGCGCATCAGCGGCAATACTGCAGTTGTCTCACCAACACTTGCAGCATGAAACCAGACGAGCGGTCCCGCCGGTCGCGGCTGCGACGCATGGCCGAAACGTTCACGCTTGCGGGTCGCGTCTTCCTTGCCTTTGGCGGTTCTCAACGCCAGATATGCCATCAACCCCGGGAAAAGGGCGTATCCGGCCCCCCGGTAGGTCGACAATACTGCCCGGCCAAGAACATTGCTCATCCAACACCCTTTTCGCCCGCATCATACGGGTGTCTCACCCCAACCCCCAACGCCTCGTTTGGGGCCGAAGTCGTTCAAATCACGCTTTCTCAGGATCGAGCAGGCGATGCATATGAACGATGAAATACCGCATTTCGGCATTATCCACTGTTTGCTGCGCCTTGGCCCGCCAAGCGGCAAGAGCAGTCTGATAGCTGGGGAAAATACCGACAATATCCAGCTCGTCGAGGTTTTTGAACTGAACCTCCTTGAGATCTTTCAATTCGCCGCCAAAAACGAGGTGCAGAAGCTGCTTTTCATGAGTTTGTTCAGACATGTCTTTCCCTGTATTTTTACCGCTCCCCTAGGTGAGCGGTGTGGAATATTTGAGCCGAAAGGTCAATGGTGATCAATACCTGCAAGCGCGGTTTGCAGCCGCGACATCTCATCATTGCAGGCAGCAAGTAAAAATCCATGGCGCACATCGGGCTCGTTATACGAAGGTACGTTGTTCCCACGATCACATAGTATCCCACCAGCCATCTCGAGAATGAGTTCAGCTGCGGCGATGTCCCAGTCATGGCTATTGGGTTTAACCAGCGTGCCATGCAGACGCCCATCCGCCACCATGGCTATACGATACGCAAGCGAAGGCACGTGGGCTGCGCGCACCGCGCGACCGCGGTAATCTCCCGCAAGACGCCCAAAGGCCTCTTCAGGCGCGGCGATGACGCTTTCTCCAGGTAGGGCGCAGGCACATTCCAAGCGCTCATCATTTTTAAGCGCGGGGCCTCCTCGATAGGCGCAAAATACCTCATCAAGCGCAGGTGCAACCAGCACGCCTGCAACGGGCCTCTTTTTGTGGACAACAGCTGCCGAAACACACCAGACCGGTTTTCCACCCACAAATGCGCGGGTCCCGTCAATGGGATCGACCACAAAAAGCGTCTCGCAATCGAGACGCGACTGATCATCTTCGCTTTCCTCAGACAGCCAGCCATAATGCGGGCGCTCAGCCAGAAGGCGCTCATGGAGGATATCATTGGCTGCATAGTCTGCAGCAGAGACCGGGGAGCGGTCGTGATTTTTCCACCAGACATCCGGGTCCTTGCCAAAAAAAGACATAGCAGCTTCACCCGCAGCCTTTGCCGCATCCAGCAAAAGCGCGAGATCATCCTGCCATCGCATTGTCTCAACGTCCGGCAATCGTCATGCCCTCAATTGCAATTGTAGGTGCGGCTGTCCCGAAACTGCGATCTATGTCATTGGCAGGCGTCAAATTCATGAACATCTCTTTCAGGTTTGAAGCAATGGTTACGCCGGAGACAGGATAGGCAAGCTCGCCATTTTCAATCCAGAAGCCTGACGCGCCTCGGCTGTATTCGCCTGTTACCATATTCACGCCCTGCCCGATCACCTCATTCACATAGAAACCCGTGCCAATCGAGCGGATCAACTCCTCCGGTGGCATTTCACCGGGCTCAAGAGCGAGATTGGTAGAAGACGGGGAGACCGATGCACCGCCACGCACGCCGCGACCATTGGTTGGCAGGCCCAACTCGCGGCCCGTCGCAGTGGAAAGGAACCAATGCTTCAGCACGCCATCTTCAATCATTACAAGACGTTCGCCTTTCACGCCTTCACCATCAAACGGCCTTGAGGAAGGGCCGCGTATGATCAGAGGATCATCGGTGATATCCAGTCCCGACTTGAGAACCTGTTTATCCATCATATCGCGCAGAAACGATGTCTTGCGGGCAACCGCCGCGCCGTTGATGGCGCTTGCAATGTGACCGGCGATGCCGCGCGCCACACGTGGGTCAAACACCACTGTCATGCCCTTCATCGTATCAACCTGGCGCGGATTGAGGCGTTTGACAACGCGTTCACCTGCCCGTTTACCAATCTCTCTCGGGTCATCAAGTTCACCATAGAAGAGCGCGCTGTCGAAATCATAATCGCGCTCCATGACCGTGCCTTCACCAGCAATTACGCTCACAGAGAAGCCGAAACGCGAAGCCATGTAGCTGCCAGAAAAGCCGTGGGACGTGGCAAGCACCATACCGCCTGATCCAGCCGATGCACCGGCACCAGAGGAATTGCTGACACCTTTCACGGCGAGAGCGGCCTCTTCTGCTGCAAGCGCTTTCTCGGTCAAATCAGTCGTTGGCACCTCAGTTTCATCAAAGAGATCCAGATCGGGATAGGATTTCGCCAGATTGGCTTCATCAGCCAGGCAGGCAAATTTGTCTTCTGGAGATACCTTGGCCATAGCCACTGCTCGTTCTGCCAGCGCCTTCAGATCAAATCCCGGATTGGCCGATACACTTGCCACACGGTTGCCAACAAAGACCCTTAAGGAAAAATCGTCGCTTTCGGATAAATTGGTGCCTTCCACTTTGCCCAGCCGCACGCTGACGGAATTGGAACGGGATCGCATGACAACGGCGTCTGCCGCATCAGCGCCAGCAGCACGCGCAAGATCGATCAATTGGCTTGCGCGTTCCAGCAGGACGTCGGAAGAGTTCTCAGCAGGCATGATTCATCCTTTCCTTTTCGCTGGATTTATTGTGCACTACACAAAGCATCAAGGTGTGAATCACGATTTGCACCTTCATTGGGCCAATTAAAGGGGGCGTACGTCGCATTCATGCCGGAAAGTCACGGCTTTTTTCTGGAAGCTATCCTGCTTTTGACAGGTGCAGTCATTGCTGCGCCCCTTTTCAAGTTCCTGCAGCTTGGCACAATTCTCGGCTATCTGGCCGCCGGTATTGTCATCGGGCCCCTTTTGGGTTTGATTTCAGAGTCGGAAGATATTCTGCATTTCGCCGAACTCGGAGTTGCCTTTCTGCTGTTCGTTGTCGGCCTTGAGCTAAAACCCTCCCGGCTTTGGCAAATGCGGCGCGATATCTTTGGTGTTGGTTCGCTGCAGGTGGTGATCACAGGCGCCGTGCTTGGTGCAATGGCCTTGCGGTCAGGCTATGTCGACTGGCGGGGTGCCATTGTCATCGGCTTTGGTCTTGCCCTGTCTTCCACGGCTTTCGCGCTGCAAATTCTGGAAGAGCGCGGCGACCTTAATAGCGGGTACGGGCGGCGTACTTTTTCCATGCTTCTCTTGCAGGATATCGCGATTATTCCGCTGCTGGCAATCATTCCGCTGCTAGCGCGTGGAGCAAATCCGGAAGATATCCCCTCCCCTTTCACCAACTTTGCCATTGCGCTTGCAGCCATTGCGGCAATCGTGATCGCAGGCCGGTATTTACTCAATCCGCTTTTTCAGATTATCGCCAAATCAGGCGCACGCGAAGCTATGATTGCAAGCGCCCTGTTGACTGTTATGGCAGCAGCATTCCTCGTACAGTTTGCCGGACTTTCGATGGCAATGGGCGCATTTTTGGCGGGCGTTATGCTGGCGGAATCCCGTTTCAGGCATGAGCTTGAAGCCGACATCGAGCCCTTTCGCGGCATTCTTCTCGGTCTTTTCTTTATGGCCATCGGCATGTCGCTGAATATTTCGATTATCATCAACAATGTCTGGATTATTATCATTGCAGTACCCATCCTGATGGCGACAAAGTCTGCAATCATCTACCTTATTTGCAAGGCAACAGGCTCCAACACTGCCGATGCGGCTCGCACCGCATTCGTTCTGCCCCAAGGCGGGGAGTTTGGCTTCGTCCTCTTTTCCGCAGCGCTTTCGGCCTATGTTATCAGCCGCGACGTCTCGTCAATCCTGATTTCCATTGTCATTATTTCCATGGCGCTCACGCCGCTTGTTTCCAAACTGGAGCGCTTTATCGATACCGAACCCGGTGCAGAGCAAATCGAGGAGAGTTTTGAAGGTGCGGGCTCCGATGTCTTGATGATCGGCTTTTCGCGTTTCGGGCAGATTGCCGCGCAGGTGCTGCTGGCAGGCGGGCGCGATGTGACAATTATCGAGCATTCAGCGGACCGTATCAAACAGGCTTCCAGCTTCGGTTTCCGCATCTATTTTGGCGATGGAACGCGCAAGGATGTGCTGCGTGCTGCAGGTATTGAACATGCAAAGATCGTGGCAATCTGCACCCATGGCCAAGCCACTACAGACCGGATCGTGAACATGATCCAGTCGGAATATCCGCATGCAAAAGTCTATGCCCGCGCCTATGATCGCGTGCACACGCTTTCGCTCAGGGCACGTGGTGTCACCTATGAGGCGCGTGAAACTTTCGAATCCGGTCTTCTGTTTGGTCGCAAAACGCTTGAGGGGCTTGGCGTTGAGGAGGAGATGGCAATTGCCATCTC
>JBNKQT010000296.1:0-3911 GCA_050297115.1 Ensifer sp.
CGGTCATAGAACAAAATACCGCCGGATAGATTTTCCCACCGGCGGCCGTTTGCAGTTGTAAATGTCGCGGAACCGCTACTTCAGCGTACCAATCCATTCGAGAGTCTTTGCAATCATTTCATCGAGTTTTTCGGTGCCGTCAAAAGCACCAAACGAATGATCGGTATCAACGATAAACAACTCGGACGGACCGGAATGATATTTGGTGAACAACTCACCCATTTGGGGCTGCGGAGCCACCGTCGTATCTTTGCTACCCACAATCACAAGAAGCGGCGTCTCGGACGACGCGATGGCAGCGACAGGATCAGTTGTCAGAAATTCTTGAAAAAAGCCCGCTTCAAGTGCCGTCGGCGCGCCCCAGGGAAGCTTCAGCACATAATCATCAGTTGCGTTTTTCTCAGGTGAAGACCGAAATTGTCTTTTGCCGGCGCAGCCTGTGGCAGTCATGGTTTTGATTTGGAAATCATGACCCCATTGGACCGCTTGTATCGCGGCAAAAAGGAATAGGCACCGACGTGAGCGCACCACTTTTTATTGACACGGACACTGCATCGGATGACGTGGTGGCGTTGATGATGGCATTCGCCTTTAGGCGTCAAGACATCATTGGCATCGGCATTGTGGCCGGCAACTGCCCTACGGAGCAAGCAGCGATCAACGCGCTTTTTACCGCAGACATCTGCGAGGCTCATGTCCCGGTTTATCTCGGCGAGAAGGCCCCACTGAAGCGCCCGCTGGAAACTGCCCAGCATGTGCATGGCACTGATGGCATGGGCGATATTGGGTTGGTGCCTCAGTCCCTGAGCGAAAGCTCTTCCAAACCAGCTACCTTTCATGCTGCTGACGCCTTGATTTCGTCAGCCCGCGAACATGCGGGACAACTCGACCTTGTTACACTTGGCCCACTGACCAATATTGCCATCGCATTGCAAAAAGCCCCGGAACTCGCGGGGCAAATCCGGCGTTGCTATGTAATGGGTGGTGCTTCGGATAATTTTGGGAATATCACGCCTGTTTCCGAATTTAACATCTGGGCAGATCCCGAGGCGGCAGAGATCGTTTTCGCGTCGAACATGCCGATCACCATGATCGGCTGGGACATCTCACGCAAATACGCCGAAATCGCCCCAGAGCTCTCGGCAGAACTTCGCGCAATCGGCACGCGCAAGGCGCAGGTCGCCATAGACTGCCAAAAAACCCTTCTCGAATTTTGCCGCGATGTGACAGGGGTTGATGGATTTGATCTTCCCGACCCCATCGCGATGGCAGTGGCGTTGGATGAAGCCGTCGCGACAGAATCGTTCGAGGCGGCAATTCACGTCAGTGTCGAGGATGGGCTCGTGCGTGGCCAAACCATTATCGACGACAGATCGTTCACTGATAGACCGAGAAACGTCACAATCGTGACAAAAGCAGACCGCGAAAAATTCGTTGCGCTTTTAAAGGACGCTCTAAAATGACCGATACAAAGCAAAACTGGGTGCATCTCCCCAAAATTGAATTGCATACGCATCTAGACTGCGCCCTCAGCTACCAATCCGTGCAAAAGCTCGCCGGCCCCATGTCTCAGGAAGTGTTTTCTGAGAATTTCCGGGCGCCGCGCCGGTGTGAGGATCTGGTCTCATTTCTCAAATGCATAGATAACAGCATTGATTTGATGCAGAGCGCCGAAGCGCTGACACTGGCTGCTGAAGACATTGCCAAACAAATGCACGACGACAATGTTGTTTATGCTGAAGTTCGTTTCGCGCCACATCTTCATATCCGTAAGGAACTAAACCTGGAGGGCGCCGTTGAGGCGGTGCTTGCCGGATTTGCGACGGCGGCGCTCCCCGTCGGACTTTTGCTATGCACCCTGCGACCCTATTCCACCGAACAAGGTATGCAGGTTCTGTCGCTTGCCGAAAAATACCGCGACCTTAGTGTCGTCGGGATCGATCTCGCCAATGACGAAAAGAACTACCCGCTGACAAATCACATACCCGTCTTTGAAAAGGCGCGTGACAGCGGGATCCATTACACAATGCACGCAGGCGAAGCTGTGGGCGCGGAAAGCGTTCGGGAAACCTTGTTGCGTCTGTCTCCTCCACGGATCGGGCACGGTGTGAGGGCAATCGAGAACGCAGAGGTGATGCAGCTTTTGGTGGAGCGCGGTACACATCTTGAAGTTTGCCCCTCGGTCAACCTGCAAATCGGCCTTTTTCCATCAGCTGCCGCTCATCCGATCGACGCGCTTCGCAAAGCAGGCGTGTCGGTCGGCGTCAACACCGATGCACGTACCACAACGGGTGTCACGCTTGATGATGAGTATCAGCTACTGGCTGAAACATTTGGCTGGAGCGATGCCGATTTCCGTGAGGCGAATGCCAACGCATTACGCGCCAGTTTCGCTTCAGCAGATTTGAAGTCAAGCTTGGGCGGTTTGTTCGAGATGTAAGCATCCTCCTGACACTCGTTAAGAACGAGGAAGCCTCGAGGAGCAGATCAGCCGCAAGACGCCCGGAGTTCCCGATGCTGTGGCACGAACCAATGTCGGCTATAATTTCCCAAGAATGGCTGATAATTTGATGCTCGTATGAGTAGGATATTTTAATGCCCGTAAATGCCGCTGACGCTATCATCGACCTTTACGAAGAATATGCCCCAGCTTGGATAGAACAGCGTGGGCAGACGCTATTCGAACAACCTTGGCTGGATAGGTTTCTTTCGATCACGCTGGCAGGTGGGCAGAGAATACTGGACCTCGGATGTGGCTCAGGCCAACCGATTGCAAAATATCTCAGCGCTAATGGATGCAAGGTCACTGGCGTTGATGGAGCCAAGTCACTCATCGCGGTTGCGCAGGATAAATTTCCCAAACACACATGGATCACGGCCGACATGCGCGATCTCCCACCGCTAGGAAAATTTCACGGCTTACTAGCATGGCACAGCTTCTTTCATCTCAGGCCTGAAGATCAGCGACCAATGTTCGAGACCTTCAGTCGCCTCTGTCATCCGGGTGCAGCTTTAATGTTCACCAGTGGCACAACACAGGGTGAAGAAATTGGAACATTCGAAGGCCACCCACTCTACCATGGGAGCTTGGATACCGCCGAATATCACAGCCTATTGCAAAAGCACGGCTTTGATGTGGTTAGGCATGTCAACGAAGATCCAACATGCGGTGGATCGACTATCTGGTTGGCTCAGAAGAAGTTGAACATCGTCTGAAGTCGGCGCTTCTGAGTTGAATAACAACCTTTGCCGCAACCATAATGAAGGTCAGGTACGTCCATCTATCTGCGGAGTACACACATGATGCGGCAAAGGTCGGATCGCCGCACTTTGGCCCGGCGCGGCTCGTGGCGGGACAGTCCCTTGACCGCGCTGCGCTTGGGTGTTCGGGAAAGCAGGTGTGTCGGACACTGGCCGTTTCCCAACCAGTGTCCGCTTGGTGTTTCTACAGTTTGTTAATGGAATTTCCACCATCGGCGATCATGGCGCTCCCGGTCACGAAAGACGCGTGATCAGACAGCAAGAACATTGCGGCCTTGGCGATTTCGGATGGCTCTGCCATGCGCTTCAATGCGTGGAAACCGCGAACGACCTCATGGAAACCTGCGTCATCACCAGCCATTGGCGTCATCGTGCCGCCGGGGAGGAGTGCGTTTACCCGGATGCTCTCAGGACCGTGCTCTGCCGCCAGCACCTGAGTCAGGCCGATAAGCCCTGCTTTTGCCGCGGCATAGGCCCCCATACCGGGCAAACCGACCGTGTGTCCGACGAATGACGAAGTGAAGACAATAGAACCGCCCCCGCGTTTACGCATGGCAGGGATCTGGAACTTGGCGGCGTAGAACCCGCTATTGAGGTTGACCGCCATCACCTTGTCCCAATTGCTTTCCACCATATCAGGGATTGCCCCC
>JBNKQT010000297.1:0-3892 GCA_050297115.1 Ensifer sp.
GGGTCAATCACAAAAACCTGGGAAAACGATTCCGGCAGCTCTTCGTCTTCGCGCAAATAGTCAATTGTCTGCCCCACCGTCCAAAATGGCGGCACGGCCACAAACTCCGACTGCATGCGGCGACCGGCGGAGCTTTCCGGGTAGGACAGCGACCGCCTCAACCTCACCTGCTCGGTAAAGGGAAGCTTGGCGAGAATCTCGTTCTGGTCCTCAACATCAAGGTCTTCCAGAATGTAGACTGCATCGTCAGAATCGAGGTCACCCAACGCCTCAGCGAGTTTTTCGCTGGAAAGCTGCTCGATAATTTCCAGACGAATCGTATCGTCAACTTCCGTCAGAGCCGTAAAGTCGAAATCATCACCAAGCAGGTGAACAAGCGCGTGGCGCTGGTCCGACGATATCGACTCGATGATATCGCCCACTTCCGAAACGTGCAGGCTGCCAACATTCTGTCTTAGAAAAAGAATGTCGCGATCCGCAATCGCCGCGCCGACAAGGGCCAAAAAGTCGCCGCGAACAAAGCCATCTTCGTCGTAGATATCCAGGCGTTCGCTCGCCTCTTCCTCAAGGTGCGTGCGCTCGCCTTCCTGTTCGCCGCTCTCACTCATCGGCGCCCCTCTTGTTATCTTTTGATTGTTCTAAAGCGTGCACGCTCATTTAAGGCTATTTGCTAGCCGAAAAACCATGTCAGGTCCACCTCAGAAGCGTAATGGCGGATATTTTGCAGCAAAATTGATGTTGTTTTTGCAACCAAATTTGGCGCAGCAATGCTTTGGCCCTTGAATGACCACACCAGCTTTACATTTCTTTACAAACCCCGCGAACGGCAGAAACATCTCCGTCCTAAATTGTCATCATCGAAAACAAGCCATTCCCCACTGGCTACAACATTTTGAAGAGGAGTTTCGATATGACAAACACAAACTCAACCCGTTCTTGGAAGAAATCCCTGATCATTGGCGCAGTTGCGCTGTCCACAATTGCAGGCGCAGGCTTTACCGCCGCCCAGGCCAGAGGCTGGGGTGAAGGTCGCGGCAATGGCGACTGCAGCCAGATGCAAGACGGCGGCAAACAAGGCCAGATGAGAAAAGGTCACGGCAAGTTCGGCCAGATGCAAAAAGGCGGACAGCAAGGCTTCTCCGAACAGCGTCTTGAAAGCTTTCTGACAATGATCGAGGCAACGCCGGAGCAGAAGGAAAAGATCACGGAGATCTTCAAGACGGCCCGCGAAACCATGCAGACCCGCCGCGACAACCGCAGCGAAAATCAGGCTGAAATGCGCAAGCAGGTTACAGAACTTCTGAAAGCGCCGGAATTTGACCGCGAAGCTGCTGCAAATCTGATGGAAGGGCGTGATTCCATGCGTGAAGACGGTCGCGCCACCATGCAGACTGCCATGCTGGACGCCGTTGAGGTGCTGACACCCGAACAGCGCACGAAAATTGCCGACTTCATTGCAAAGCGTGGCGGCATGTTCTTCGGTCAGGGCCACGGTCCGCGCAATTGATGCTATAAGCTGAGAAGACTCAGGTTTTCATGAGAAGGAACGCACCATGGCGGCAGAGGTTTTGATCATTGATGATGATACGCGCCTTTCCGCCATGGTCTCGGATTACCTGAAGAATTCCGGATACGAGACCCGCACAGCCCCCACCGGGGCTGAAGGCATTTCAGCACTTCAAAACAAAGCACCGGATGCCGTCATCCTCGACATCATGCTGCCCGACACGGACGGTTTCGAAGTCTGCCGCAAAATTCGCCAAACCTCCGATGTCCCGGTTATCATGCTTACGGCCAAAGGCGAGGAAACAGATCGCATCGTCGGTCTCGAACTCGGCGCAGACGACTATCTGCCCAAGCCGTTCAATCCCCGTGAACTGTTAGCCCGTATCAAGGCCATTCTGCGGCGCTCCCATCCCACAACGCAAGCACCAAACGCTACAAGGCTGCAGTTCGGTGATCTGATGATCGATCCGGATTCCCGCATGTTGACCGTCGGCGGCGAACCGAAGACCATCACAGCCTATCAGTTCAACCTGCTTTTGACATTCGCTGAAAACGCAGGCCGCGTTCTTTCCCGCGATCAGCTGATGGATCTCGTCAAAGGCGAGGAACTTGAGGCCTTCGACCGTTCCATCGATGTCCACATCTCACGCATCAGGGCTGCCATTGAAAAAGACCCCAAACACCCTCACCGCATTATCACCGTGCGCGGTGCTGGCTACGTGTTTGCCCGCAACCAGGGCGAAAGCTGAGGAAGCCCGAAATGATCCGCAGCTCCCTTTTCCGACAAATATATGCTCTCATCATCGCCAGCCTGGCGATAGCGGCCATCATTCTCATCACACTCACCGGCCTTGGACGATTCGATCAGCGTGACCCGGTCCGCCACCAGTTCGGCCAGGTCGTCGGCCTTTTGCTCACCCCCGACGACAGCCCCCGCAACGTCCAGCGCGTGGCACGTCGCATGGAAAGAGCATTCAACGCCGACATTTCCGTCTACAGACCCGATCACTCATTGGTCGCCAACGCAGGCAAAAGGCTGCCCTATGACACCCACGCGGACGAGCTTCATGGTTTCCGCTCGACTAAGCACATCTTTGTCCTGAATACACCGGAAAACATGCGGGTGATTGTGCAGCCGCGCGGACAGCCCAATAATCCAAGGCGCAATATCGCACTCATAATCACCCTGATTGCCATCGCAGTCGCCATAGCCGCCTACCCTGCAACACGCTACCTCACCCGCCGCCTGACGGCCCTGCGCAACGGCATGGAGACATGGAGCAACGGCGCATTGGAGACACGGGTAAAGGTTGAAGGCAAAGACGAGATCGCCGAAGCAGCACAAACCTTCAACAAGGCCGCCGCCCGTATTGAGGCGCTCGTCATGGCGCAAAAGAGCCTGCTCGCCAATGCCAGCCACGAATTGCGCTCTCCGCTTGCCCGCATGCGCATGGCAATCGAAATGTACGAGCAGGACCCCAGTGATGCCCTGAAATCCGAAATCATCAACAATCTCGCTGAACTGGATGAGCTCGTTGAGGAAATCCTCATCATGAGCCGCCTTGAGAGCCGCCAGAAGCCCGCCACAGAAGACCTGGTTGACCTCCTGGCATTGGCTGCGGAAGAAGGTGCGCATTTTAATGCTGAAGTCTCAGGTGAGCCAGTCACGATCCGGGGCAACGCCAAACTGCTCCGCCGCCTGATCAGAAATTTGTTTCAAAACGCTGCCCGCCATGGCAAGCCACCACTGGAAGCAACACTCAACACGACATCGGGCAAAACGAGACTCACGATACGCGACCACGGCAAGGGCATCGCAGAAGCCGAGCGTGAACGAATCTTCGAGCCCTTTTACCGCCCGTCAGGCCGCGCCGAATCTGCAGGCGGCTGGGGCATCGGTCTGGCACTTGTCCGCCAGATCGCAGAAGCCCACGGAGGCACCGCAAGCTATGAGGCACAAAGCGATGGCGGTGCAGGCTTTGTCATTGATTTTCCAGCAACTTGACCGCCCTTTGCACAAAAACTTCATCCGGCATTGAAAAAACTGTCATGATCCACTTGTGCAGTACAATTCCTTTTGCTACATGCAGCCGCGCCGGAGCAATCCGGTCTACCAGGATGCGGTCGTGGCGGAATTGGTAGACGCGCAGTGTTGAGGTCGCTGTGGGCTAACCCCCGTGGAAGTTCGAGTCTTCTCGACCGCACCAAAAGAACCCGGCTTTCAAGCCGGGTTTTTTGTTGCCTGATTTGCGATGCAGACGACAGGTCTTGCGACACAAAAATACCAACATCATGCCGCCCAATCTCCCCGGTTTGGCGTCGAACGGTGGGCGGACCAATCACCCAACCACCCCACCAGGCGAGTACAACCCAAAATTTGCAATTG
>JBNKQT010000298.1:0-7915 GCA_050297115.1 Ensifer sp.
CCAGTGCATCGATTTTGCGGGAGATATCAGACAGGAACGGCGTCAGTTCCTGCTGGCTGTTGGCAAGCTGCGCCTTTTCGACCATCGCAGACAGTTGATCAAGCCGTTCTTCCAGTCGGCTCGCCGTCTGCGTGCTGTTCATCTCTTCGATTTTGGCAGAGAGCGCCTCCAGCCGCTGAATCATGCTGTTGGAAGCGCGCGGCGACATCCAGTCTTCAATTTGCTGCCCGAGATTGGCGATTCTTTCTTCCAGCATATGCAGTTGGTTGTTGTCAGCCTGCGGGGCCTGACCTTGCATATTGGCCGAAATGGCCTGGCTGATTTCTTCAAGTCGCTGGTCAATATCAGAGAACTGATCTGTAAGAACGGTCTGATCTGGCGGCAGGTGTTTGCCGAAGGCTTCAACGGCTTGGGCTATGTTGAAGAGCTTGTCTTCAAGCGCCTGAATAGCCGGGGCGGAGTTGATGCCGCCAAGCTGGGCCTTGATATCATCAATGCGGGTCGCAAGGCTGACGATTTCGTTTTCCAGGCCTTCCGGGTTGAACCGGTCAAGCTTGGCTTCAACGCCGCGAATGGAATCCTGACGTGCAAGCCCGTCAAGCATATTGCGCAATTCGCTGAATTCATGGCGCAGTGTCTCTGCATCGGAAGGCGATGCCTGACGGCTGAGCGCGTCAACGCTGGCGGCAAGTTGCTCCATGTCATCATGCAGGCCGGAAACAAAATCGTCATCTTTGGCGCTTGAGCGGATATCGCGCATTTCCGCACGGATGGCGGCCATCTCGCGGCTTAAACTGTCGCTGATGTCTTTTTTTAGTTCAGCGCGCAGCCCCACAAGAGCCTGCGCAATGTTACCGGCATCCTGTTGTGCTGGAGCTCTGCGTGGAGTGAGCGTTTGAGGAGACTGACTGAATCGAGCGCGAACATCGTCGGCCAGCGAGTGACTACCGCCGCCGCTGCCGGGGAGGGAAACCTTCTCAAGTGCGCGCCTGCGCTGAAGAATGCCCTGCGTCTGGTCACTATAGGATTGTGGTGACTGGCGCGGCTGCTCAGGCTTGCCGTTGCTGATCAGGCCTTCGATGCGCGCTTCCAGGCCTTCGATTGTGCGGTTCAGCGCATCAAGCGATGGTTTGCCGCCCTGGCGTGGGGTGTTGCGATTTGTCCCGTTCATCATTCGCTCGCTTCGGCCGCGTCTTTGGGGCCGTGTTGATTAACCTGGTCAAGCACTCCCTGGGTATCGAGGTCTGATCGTGGGCAAACCAAGAAGGGAGTCTGGTCGTTGAATTCGCCTGTCAGTTGCCTCAACGCAGGGCACGCAAATCAGGGATTCCTACAAGAGACATTTCACGGAACATGGTAAACAAGCCGTTAACTTGGCCTTAATTAGTATTAAGCAGCACAGAATTTTCCGTGTTCGGCCGGAAGTCGGAAGCAAGTAACAGGCTGCCTGAAAGATAAGGCGCTAATGTTAAATGTTTCAAATTCAGAAACGTCTTCTTTTAGTAATAATTAACTTAAGTCCGCTACTTTTCCCACAATCCGGGAAAGATGAGCGTCTGTGAAACTGGCCCCGGATTACAGCATTATCCATTCTCAATGAATCTGGTTTTCCGCCACCGGATTGTTACACGAGGCAACATGCAAAACTCATCTCGTCGCTCAATCGCTACGAAATTGATCCTGGTAACGGGATCAACGATCGCCCTTCTTCTTCTCGTTTCCAGCTTTTTCATGATCACACAGACCAGCAACCGTGTGCAGGGTCTTGTGATGAAACAGGCTCGAACCGAAGCGCAAACGGTTGCGCAGGAGATAGCTGCCCAGGTGGGTGAGCTTTCCAGCGCTGCCAGAACCATGGCCGGTGTACTTGGTCATACCGGAAAAGATGGCCTTTTGGACCGTAAGGGTACAATCGACATTCTTCGCGCCAACCTTGAGCAAAACCCCTTTGCGTTTGGTAGCTGGATGGCTGAGGAACCCAAGAGCTTTGACGGCCAGCAGGACGAAGTCAAAGGCAATTCGGAACTTGGTGCCAATGCCGATGGTCTCTTCTCGCCATACTGGTCAAAGGACCGCAACGGTGAAATCCAGTTCTCCACCTTTGCCATCAAATATGATGCAGAGTGGTATGCCCTTGCCGCCAAAAGCAAGGCGGGTGCGATTACCAAGCCCTATATGGCAGACGGCACAGATGTTCCAACAGTTATGAGTTCAATTGCCTACCCGGTGATGGTTGGCGGCAAGCTGACGGGCGTTTCCGGCGTTGATATTTCGCTGGCATCACTGTCTGAAAAGCTTTCGGCAATGCGTCCATTCGGTTCTGGCCGGGTTATGCTGGTTTCACAAGACTTCAAATGGCTGGTTGGCCCCGATGCTGAAGCCATGATGAAAGACTATGACGGCGTAGCTGCAGACCAGGTAAAGGGTGCGCTGGAAACTGGCTCAATCAGTGACATGATGGGCGTGGCAGGTGCGGATGGTACGGATTATGACCGTATTGTCTATCCATTTGACCTTCCCGGTGTCAGCGCGCGCTGGGTTGTTCTGGTGGATATTCCAACGACGGTTGTTTCCAGCCAGGTGAACGAGCAGACGATGCTGATTGTGGTTGGCGGCCTTGCAGTGCTTTTGGCAGCGCTCGGTGGTCTTTATCTGGCTGGCCGCTACTTCCTGCAAAAACCAATGGCAGCCCTTCTTGGGTCTGTGGACAGCCTGAGTGCTGGCGATTACGAAACGCCTGTCACCGGACAGGATCGCAACGACGAAGTTGGTGCTCTGGCGGCTGAGCTGGAAGGCTTCCGCTACAAGCTGGCAGATGGCGTACATATGGAAAAGGTCGCCAACGATCAACGCCAGATGACGGAAACCGAACGCGCGAAGGCAGAAGCCGAGCGCACGGAAAACGCGGCGGTTCAGCAGCGGGTTGTTTCCAGTCTGGCTGATGGTCTTTCACAGCTTTCCAATGGCAATCTGACCTACCGCCTTTCCGGCGACTTCCCGGGTGAATATGCCAAGCTGAAGGCAGATTTCAATTCGGCAATCGCCAGCCTTGAGGAAACCATTCAGACATTGAGCGGCTCTGCCAACAACATTGGCATGGGGTCCAGCGAAATTTCTGACAGCGCCGGTGATCTTGCCGCTCGTACCGAGCGTCAGGCCGCCAGCCTTGAAGAAACCGCTGCTGCTCTTGATCAGTTGACCTCGCAGGTTAATGCAAGTGCTGACAATGCCAAGCACGCTGCCAAGTCGGTAGCAACTGCCAATGGCGATGCAGCAAAGTCTGGTGAGGTTGTTCAAAAGGCAATTGCGGCCATGACCGGCATTGAGCAGTCTTCGCAGGAGGTCAACCGTATCATTGGCGTGATCGACGAGATCGCTTTCCAGACCAACCTTCTGGCGCTGAACGCTGGTGTTGAGGCGGCGCGTGCCGGTGACGCCGGCAAGGGCTTTGCGGTGGTTGCGCAGGAAGTGCGCGAACTGGCGCAACGTTCTGCAACAGCGGCCAAGGAGATCAAGGAACTGATCAATACTTCAACTGAGCAAGTGAGTGAGGGCGTGGGCCTTGTTGGCGAAACTGGCAAGGCATTGGAAAACATCGCTGTGCAGGTTGAGCAGATCAACGGTCTCGTCCAGCAGATTTCTTCCTCCGCAACCGAGCAGGCTGTCGGTCTGAAGGAAATCAACTCCGCTGTTAACGAGATGGATCAGGTGACCCAGCAGAACGCTGCGATGGTGGAAGAAGCCACTGCCGCCAGCCAGACGCTGAGTGACGAGGCACGCGTGCTTCTGTCTCTGGTGTCAAGGTTCCAGGCTGGCAATTCTGCTCCGGCGCGGGCTGCGAAGCCGACAGCTACTGCGGTCAAGCCAGCGCCGGCCCCGGCTCGCCGCGCTGTTCCCGCCGTTGCGGGGAACACAGCGCTGGACACCAGCGGCTGGGAAGAGTTCTGATCTAAAGCTTGTTGCATCGATCAAACTGGGGCGGCTCCTTTGCGGGCCGCCCCTTTTCGTGCCGCCGACATCTCCCATTTCGTCATCCTCGGGCTTGACCCGAGGATCCACGCACAAGCTTGCGGATGGATGGTCGGGTCAAGCCCAACCACGACGAGGCGACGGGTTTTCGGTTTCGTTCGACTTTCTGCAAACTCCACCGTCGACATAAAGTCGGCACGCTCACACGCCACCAAATCAACAAAGATTTTACCGCATCACTAATTTTGACGTTTACGCGCACGTCAAAATTTTGTATGACGTAGCAACGAATGAAAATGCATCATCCGGTGAGGAGACTTTTATGCCCGTATTCAAAGCGCCCGTGGAAGACACGCTGTTTGTGCTGAACGATGTTCTCGGTATTGAAAAATATAACAATTTGCCCGGTTTTGGCGAAGCAACGCCGGATATGATTGAGGCGATTGTTTCTGAGGCTGGCAGGCTTTCAGAAGAGGCGCTGGCTCCGGTCAACCTTTCCGGTGATCAGGAAGGCTGTGTTCGCGCCGACGATGCTTCGGTGAAAACGCCGAAAGGTTTCAAGGAAGCCTACGACACCTATCGTGAAGGTGGCTGGATGGGGCTTTCCATGCCGGAAGAGTTTGGTGGCCAGAACCTGCCTTACACACTTCACACGGCTGTTTCGGAACTCATGATTTCTGCCAACCTGGCGCTGATGATGTATCCGGGCCTGACACAGGGCGCGATTGCAGCCATTCTGGCGCATGGCTCTCAGGAGCAGAAAGAAAAATACGTTCCCAACATGATTGCCGGTACATGGACCGGCACCATGAACCTCACCGAGCCGCATTGCGGCACCGACCTTGGTCTTTTGCGCACCAAAGCTGTGCCGCAGGGTGATGGTTCATACAAGATCTCCGGCCAGAAAATCTTCATTTCCGCCGGTGAGCATGACATGTCGGAAAATATCATCCACCTTGTGCTGGCGCGTATTGAAGGCGCACCGGAAGGCACCAAGGGCATTTCGCTCTTCATCGTGCCGAAATATATGGTTGGCGACGATGGTTCAGTTGGCGAGCGCAACGGCGCGGCCTGCGGTGCGCTGGAACACAAGATGGGCATTCACGGCAATGCCACTTGCGTGATGAACTATGACGATGCGACGGGCTATCTGATCGGCGCGGAAAACAAGGGCCTTGCCGCCATGTTCGTGATGATGAACGAGGCCCGTCTGGGCGTTGGCCTTCAGGGTGTTTCGATTGGCGAAGTGGCCTATCAGAATGCAGCCCACTATGCGCGTGAGCGCATTCAGGGCCGTTCGCTCACCGGCCCGAAAGCACCGGATCAAAAGGCTGATCCAATTATTGTGCACCCGGATGTGCGCCGCAATCTGATGACGGCCCGCGCCTTCAATGAAGCTGGCCGTGCCTTCGCACTCTGGACCGCGCTTCAGTCTGACATCGCCCACCGTTCAGACGATGCAGACGCCAGGCAGGCTGCGGAAGACATTCTTGGTCTTGTCACACCGATCCTCAAAGGCGTGATGACGGACAAGGGTTTTGATACGGCTGTAGCAGCGCAGCAGGTTTTCGGTGGTCATGGTTATATCGAAGAACACGGCATGAGCCAGTTCGTTCGCGATGCCCGCATCACCCAGATTTACGAAGGTGCAAACGGCATTCAGGCGCTTGACCTTGTGGGGCGCAAACTGCCTGCCAATGGTGGCCGCGCCGTGACTGCTCTCTTTGCCGAGATTGGCACATTCTGCGAAGAAAACCGCAATGATGAGGCACTCTCCGGTTTCACCAAGGCGCTGAAGAAGGGGTTGAACGATCTGCAGGCATCCACCATGTGGTTCATGCAGAACGCAATGGCAAAGCCCGACAACGCCGGTGCCGGTTCAACCGACTATATGCATCTCTTCGGCCTCGTTATTCTTGGCTATATGCATGCCCGCATGGCGAAAATTGCCACGGAAGAGCTTGCCAAGGGCGGTTCCGAGCGCGAAGATTTCCTGAAGAACAAGCTGATCACCGCACGATTCTTCATGGACAAGCTGATGCCTGAAACAGCATTGCGCAAAGCACGCATCGAGACCGGCGCGGACTCGATGATGGAACTGGCCGCAGACGCGTTCTGAGTGAAAAAGTGATTGGGTCGGGCCCTTGGAAGGGCCCGTTTCCGTTTCTAGATTTAGGTGGCGGCGCGTTTGTCCGCCAAGGGAGAAAACACCATGACCGAAGCTTTTATTTTTGACACCGTGCGCACCCCGCGCGGCCGTGGCAAGAAGGACGGCGCGCTGCACGAAGTGCCTGCACCACGCCTTGCCGCCCACACGCTGGAAGCCGTGCGCGACCGCAACGAATTGGACACCTCTCAGGTTGACGACATCATTTTCGGCTGCGTTGATCCGGTGATGGAAGCAGGCGCAGTTATTCCGCGTGCGGCGGCTTTTGAAGCAGGCTACGACTTCAAGGCTCCGGGCATTCAGATTTCACGTTTCTGCGCATCGGCGCTGGATGCAGTGAACCTTGCGGCTTCCAAAATCGCTTTTGGTGCAGATGATATTGTGGTGGCCGGTGGCGTTGAATCCATGTCTCGCGTTGGCATGGGCATGGCCGGTGGCGCATGGCCGATGGATCCCTCTGTTGCATTCCCCGGTTACTTCATGCCGCAGGGTGTTTCGGCTGACCTGATTGCCACGAAATATGGCTTCTCCCGCGAAGACGTGGATGCCTATGCTGTTGAAAGCCAGAAGCGCGCCGCGCATTCCTGGGAAAACGGCTATTTCGACAAGTCCGTTGTTCCGGTGAAGGACATTAACGGCCTGACTATTCTGGACACTGATGAGCACCGCCGCAAAGACACGACCATGCAGTCGCTGGGTTCGTTGAATCCGTCGTTCCAGATGCCGGGTGAAATGGGCGGTTTTGAAGCTGTTGGCATTCAGGCTCACCCCGATGTGGAGCGTATCAACTATGTGCACCACGCCGGTAACTCGTCCGGTATCGTGGATGGCGCTGCTGCCGTGCTGATGGGGTCTGCAGAAGGTGGCCGCAAGATGGGCCTGAAGCCACGCGCTAAAATCCGCGCTTTTGCTAATATCGGTTCGGAACCGGCTCTCATGCTGACCGGCCCTGTGGACGTGACAAACAAGCTGCTCGACCGTGCGGGCATGAGCCTGTCCGACATTGACCTGTTCGAGTTGAACGAAGCCTTCGCCGCTGTTGTGCTGCGCTACATGCAGGCATTCGACATTTCGCATGACAAGATGAACGTCACCGGCGGCGCAATTGCTTTGGGTCACCCGCTAGGCGCAACCGGCGCGATGATCCTTGGTCAGGCGCTGGATGAAATGGAACGCCGTGACCTGAACGTTGGTCTCGTAACGCTCTGCATCGGTGCTGGCATGGGCACCGCAACGATCATCGAGCGCGTTTAAGGTTGGGAGAGAGAATAATGACTTACAAGAATTTTACGCTTGAAACCGACGCCGATGGCATCGCGCTTGTCACATGGGACATGAAAGACAAGTCCATGAACGTTTTCACCCAGGAGGTGATGGACGAACTGGATGCGATTATCGATGTGACGGCTGCTGACGATGCCGTGAAGGGCGTTGTCTTCACCTCCGGCAAGTCCTCCTTCACGGGTGGTGCTGACCTGACCATGCTCAAAGGCATGTTCGATGTCATCGAAAAGGAACGCGCGGTTGATCCGGCTGGTGCAACACAGAAGCTGTTTGATGCAGTGGGCCGTATGACATGGCTTTATCGCAAGCTTGAAACCAACGGCAAGCCTTGGGTTTCGGCCATCAATGGCACCTGCATGGGCGGCGGCACTGAACTTTCGCTTGCTTGCCATGCCCGCATTGCCGCCAATTCCAAGGCCGTGAAAATCGGCCTGCCGGAAGTGAAAGTCGGCATTTTCCCCGGCGGTGGCGGAACGCAGCGCGTGCCGCGCCTCA